>JAZNTC010000183.1:0-2537 GCA_045591605.1 Acutalibacteraceae bacterium
GGGGTGTGTATTTTCTTGGCGGAGAAGGGGAGACTCTGAACTCCGGTTTTGCGCCAAGTTGGCGCGTGTCATAGTCACTGCACGCAAAACCTTGGCATTCCTTGCGGAATGCGGAGTTCATCGTGCCGCATTTCAGACGAAGAAAAAAGAGCCCCCGATGGGGACTCTTTTTTCTTGGCGGAGAAGGGGAGACTCGAACTCCCGCGCCGGTTACCCGACCTACGCCCTTAGCAGGGGCGCCTCGTCACCAACTTGAGTACTTCTCCGTATCAACAAGAACCGTGCTTGATGTGCAGGGTGCTTGGTATGCGATTGTATGGAAAAAGTGGCGGAGAGGAAGGGATTCGAACCCTTGGCTCTTTCGAGTCACCGGTTTTCAAGACCGGCTCCTTAAACCGCTCGGACACCTCTCCGTGCATTTTCCAAGGGGACTCTTCGCCGTCCGCGAATGATATAATAGCATTTTTCAAACCGAATGTCAACTGTTTTGTGGGAAAATTCCGAAAATTCTCGGCACATATTTGCACTCTTCAAAGCGTACACATTACCGACGTATCTTTTTGAGAGGAAGGATGTGTTCCCGTTGGAATACAAGGATAATTTTCACGATATGATTGCCCGGTATAACCGCGAATTGCTGGATGCGTATCGACGCCGCGCCGCAGAACCCGTGGAGGAGCCCACTCCGCCCGAAACAGATGAACCGCCGCGGGAAACGGTCGTGACAGCGGTGGAGACTGCCGAAATCCCACCCGAGATCGGTGTGTTGCAGGTGTGGGTGACCACCGCCTCGGCGGCGCTGCCGCTTCGCGGCGCTCACGTGACGGTGAGCGATACACAAGGTGTGCAGTACAGCGGTGAAACAGACGAGTCGGGGCGCACCGAAGCAATTTCCTTGTCGGCGGCCGGTGCACAAGGCTCGCTTTCGCCCACAGGGCAACCCACCCCCTTCACGTTATATGACATCACGGTGCATAAAGACGGGTTTTACCGTGTGGAAAACCGCGGCGTGCCGCTGTACGGTGGGGTGCGTGCGGTGCAACCCGTGCGGTTGATCCCCCTGCCCGAAGGCACGTTGGAAGGTACGTTGATCTATCGCGACAGTGCACCCGTGGGATTGGAGGGGAGAGAATGATCGGCATTCCGTATATCCCCGAAACCTTTACGGTGCATTTGGGTGCGCCCGACACCCCTGCCGAAAACGTCACCGTCACCTTCCCGGACTACATCAAAAACGTGGCATCCAGTGAGATCTATCCCACGTGGCCGGAAAGCGCGATCCGTGCCAATATCTATGCCCAAATTTCCTTTGCGCTCAACCGCTTTTATACCGAGTGGTATCCCAGCCGCGGTTACAATTTTGATATTACCAACACGACGGCATTCGATCAGGCGTTTGTTAATAACCGCGTGATATACGATAACATCAGCAACATCGTGGATGAGATCTTCACCTCCTATATCCGTGAACAGGGGACAGTACAACCCTTTTTTGCGCGGTATTGCAACGGCACGACAAGCACTTGCGACGGATTGAGCCAATGGGGCACCGTTCCGCTGGCGCAAGAAGGATTGTCGCCGTTTGATATTCTCACCCGTTTTTACGGCGACGACATCGAACTGGTGGAAAATGCGCCCGTTATGGTGGGCACACCCAGTTACCCCGGTGTGCCGCTTGCGCTGGGCAGTACGGGCGAGGGGGTTCAACTGAAACAGATTCAGTTGAATCGCATTTCTCAAAACTATCCGGCGATCCCCAAGATCCCCGTCACCGACGGACTGTTTGATATGGCAACCGAACGGGCGGTGCGTGCCTATCAAGGGGTGTTTCGTTTAACGGAAGATGGGGTGATCGGCCCTGCCACATGGAACAGCATTTCCTATATTTATGCGGCGGTGAAACGGTTGGCAGAACTGGATTCCGAGGGTATCACCCTTTCGGAATTGCCGCAACAACGCCCTCAGGTGTTGGGGCCGGGGGACAGCGGCGACGAGGTGAGAGTACTGCAATATTACCTCGCTGTGGTGGCAGAGTTTTACAACGATGTGCCGTCCATCAATATCAATGGCACCTACGATGATGCCACGGAAAATGCGGTGCGTGCCTTTCAACGTATGGAAGGGTTGCCCGAAGACGGCTTGATGGGGCTTCAAACTTGGAGCGCGCTGTATCGCGCGTATCGCGGCATTTCGGATACCGTCACGTTCCCCGGCGGTGCGCCGTTGCTCGGCACGTTTGTGTTACGCCCCGGGGACACCGGGGATGAGGTGCGCCGCCTGCAAGAATACTTGCTCGCGCTGTCAGAGGTGTACACATCCATCCCGGCTGTCACGGTGGATGGTGTGTTTGGGCCCGCAACCGAAGCGGCGGTGCGTGCCTTTCAGCGGCAATTCGGGTTGAACGAGGATGGTGTAGTGGATGCGTTGACCTTTGTGCAACTGCTCACCGCGTATACCGACATCACCGAAGGGGCGGTGCGCTCGGTGGGGCAAGAGCCGGGATACACATTGAGAGCAAGTCGGGAGGCCAAGCGGTC
>JAZNTC010000184.1:0-2699 GCA_045591605.1 Acutalibacteraceae bacterium
GGGCTCTGACGTTTTGTCACCGCGAAACAGCAGCAACGCCGCCACCGCCAACAATAACGCCACAACATACACCCACACCATTTACGTCCAACCTCCTTTGAAATCACGGGCGGTCACGCCGCCGTATATCGTCGGACGGCGGCGGCCGTCCGCTTGTTCCTGCTTCGGATGGAAATGCCGCACGTCCGCCATTGCATAGCGCAGGGCATCCATCAAATGGTTATCGGTATCACACGGGCGGTTGCATCCCCGTCCCGTTAAGCGATCGGTCTCCCACCGATAACTCGCCAGTTCCGCCGCGGTGTGCACACAGCGCGGATGCACCGTGATGGCGTATTCCCGTATGTGGGCAATGCCGTTCAACACGCTGTCCGCCCCTTTTTCGGCAGGAATCACCCGTGCAATGCCGTATTGCCGCAATTCCGCATTGGATTTCGGCTCGGCCGAATCCGCACGAATCCGCTCTTTTTGATATCCGTGGCGCACGATTTCCCGTGCAATATCCGAGTTGAGCATTCCTTTTTGATAAAACTCATCAAAGATATACAGCTTGCGATCCGCTTTGTTCACTGCCGCCGCAACAAACGCTGTCGGGTCGTTGGAGTATCCGTAGTCCAACCCGTACACACAGCGGAATTTCCACGCCTCCTCCCCTCGCAAAAGGGCATCCGTGTCAAACGCCTCCACACGCCAGTTATCAAACACCAACCCTTCGGTGACACCCCACTCGCCAAGCCCCACCACCGCGTAACGGCGCGGATCGTGCAGTTTCATTTCCTCATACATCACGCGATCGGTCTCATCCAAAAACTCATTGGTGAGATAATTGGTGGTGATGGCAAACACCTCGTCGTGCGGCGTGTCAAAAAAACGCTTTTTCAGCCAATGCCCCTCGTTCCACGGGTTAAAGGTGATGGTGGTCTGCTTAAACAAAGGGGGCGGCACCGCACCGCGCGGTGCGGAGAGGTCGAATTTCATAAAATCCGATTCGCTCGGAATCTCAAACGCCTCTTCGATCCACACCCAGCAGAGATACCCCTTTTCCACCGTCACCGAGGCAAGTTTCAACGGATCGTCGAATCCGCGGAACAAAATGCGCTGTCCTGTGGGTTTATACCGCAATTCCAGCGGTGAACGCACCGCTTCCCACAGCCCCTCCACCCCCAAACGGCGAATCGCCCACCGCAACTGCGCAAAGGTTGAATCGGCATGGGTGTTGTACACCTGCCGCACCACCAGCAAATTCGCCGCGGGATATTTCATCAAATGATAGATATACCACAGCGCCGTGGTGCTGGATTTTTTGGATGCCTTGCCGCCCTTCACCACCCGATACCGTTTGCGACATCGCCAAAACTCCCCGTACCCTCCCCCCACCACCTTCGGCATGTATATCCTCATACCGTCGCATACTCCTTCATATACATCAGCGCTTCTTCGGTTTCTTCGATCTCCTCGTCCAACACCCGTAACCGTTGCCCTTTGTTCAACATATCACGGCACAGTTCCTCCCGTCGCTCATACAGTTTTTTGAGCGCACGGCGATACTCTTCAATCATATCCTTCATCCTTTTCATATCTCCTCTGTTCCTTCAAACACCACCGGCTCACACACTGCCGATTCTTCGCCGTATCCGGCATACTGTTTCAAATACATCATGTGCATGTTCGCACTGCTGCCGCGTGTCAGGGCATATTCCATCACACTGGCGGTCGCCTGCCCTGCCGCACGGCGCACCGCCTCCACCACCGCCCGTGTCCGTCCGCGCGGCGTGTACCCGTCGTCCAAATAGCGGCGCACCGCCGCCACCGACATGTTGAGTTCTGCCGCCAGCCGCTCCACCGTCAGCGGTACTTTGTGCGCGGCGGCATAGTCCTCGGCACGGCGCACCGCCTCCTCCACGTCCTCTATCGTGCGCCGTTCCAATCGCTTATCCATGGTTACACCTCCGTTTTGCGCTATGCAAATTTCTTACCAAAATTAAAGGAGCACTTCCTCTCCCGTCATCAATATCACCTCATTGTCCACACACACCTTGTCCACGGCATAATAGCCGCACACCACCGCCCGTTCGTCAATTCCGGGGAAGGAGGATATCCAATCCCCCTGCAAATCGGCACCGATCACCACGTCCCGTTCGGGCAATACCCCACAAAGCCGCTCTTTCAATTCTCCGACCGTCGTACAACTCACCTCTTTTTGTTTGCGCTGTGCAAATTTTGAGCAAAAGAAAAGAGAACGTTTGTTCTCTTCACAATTTCATTATACCCCCATTTTGGCACTTTGTCAATAGGTTTGGAAAAACTTTCTGCAAAACCAACTTATTTTGTTTGCGGTGCTTGTCGAAACACCGTGGGACTTTGTCCAAATTCCTTTTTAAATGCGTGAAAAAACGAACACGTCCTCATACCCCACCAAAATACGGATCAAACTTGCGCATTTTCACAGTGTTTCCATCGACTGTATTCTCGGACAAACCAACACCAAGACACGCGTGTGATGTCCTTTCGCACCACAGGGAGGGAGCCCTTGCCCGTCCATCCCCCTACTGTCCTTTCATAAAAATTTTTTCGATTTACCGCTTTAATATGGCAAAATTTCTCTTGACAAACCAAAAAATCGTGCTATACTTATGTGCATACAGAGTGTTGGCAGGTTTCAAAACAGGAGCGTTGTTTATGAAAAACTCGTTGTTTGC
>JAZNTC010000185.1:0-4863 GCA_045591605.1 Acutalibacteraceae bacterium
TGAAGATGTTTTTGCTGGTCTTTGTTCCGGGAATGCACCGTATTCTCTCCCGCAGATGACGATATCCTTCGATCGATAATTTCAAAAATTGAAAGTAAAAAAGGACATTGAACCAAAGAACTCCCTGTCGTAGAATCAGAAACTACGACAGGGAGTCGTGTTATGGGGTGATCACATAGGTGTTTAGGATAGCCCCGCAACGTTGAACTTTTTTCACACTTGCAGATGGGTTATGTCTCCAAACCGATACCCCATCTCCTCATATCGGGTGAGCAGTTCATCCAATATGGCGGCGTTGGTGGCAGAGGTGCTGTGCAACAAGAGTACCGTCCCGTTGTGCACGCGGGGAATGAGTTTTTTGAACGCCTCCTCCTTGGTGGGCTGATCGTCTTGATACCAATCCACGTAGGCAAGGCTCCAAAACACGGTAGTGTAGCCGAGTTCGTTGGCAACCTGCAAGTTTTGCTCGCTGTATTTCCCCTGCGGTGGGCGGTAGAGTTTCGGCATCTCTTGCCCCGTAATCTCTGAAAACGCCTCTTCGGTGGCAGAAAGTTCCGCCAAAAACGCCTCTTTGGTGGCGATGGCGGACATATCGGGGTGGTGATAGGTGTGGTTTGCCACCGTGTGCCCCTCTGCCACCATGCGGCGCACCAGATCGGGTGCGGTTTTAAGATAATTCCCCACCAAAAAGAAAGTGGCAGGCGCGTTGTGCTTTTGAAGTGCATCCAAAATGGCAGGCGTGTGCCCGTTTTCAAATCCGGCATCAAAGGTGAGGTAGATCACCTTTTCGTCTGCGCCCAAATAATACGCGTTGTATTCCTTCAACTGCTCAGCGGTGGCATTGCCCACGGGGCGTTGCCCGTCCCCCCTGAAAGACAACCCCCAGTTGGTAACGGCGCTGTCCACTTCCCGTGTGGCCGACATCGCCGCCACGGGGGCGATAATCAGCACCACGGCACATACCAAGGCGACGATCACGTGCCGTCGCCGCAATACGAGTATCATACAAAATCCCTCCCATTCATGTGTATGAACGGGAGGGATCGCATTATTCGCCGTAACCCATCGGGTTTTCGGATTGCCATTTCCACGAATCGCGACACATATCGTCGATGTCACGCGTGGCTTCCCAGTGGAGCAGATCGCGTGCCTTTTGGGTGGCGGCATAGCACTCCGCCAGATCGCCTGCGCGGCGCGGTGCGATGATATACGGCAGATCTTTGCCATACGTCTTTTCAAACGCATGCACCAGTTCCAGCACGCTGGTGCCGCGCCCGGTGCCGAGATTGATTGCTTCGGCACCCGTGTGGGTGCGCGCATATTCCACCGCCTTCACGTGACCGAGGGCGAGATCCACCACGTGGATATAGTCGCGAATCCCCGTGCCGTCGGGAGTGGGGTAATCATCACCGTACACCGAAAGTTTCTCGCGGCGCCCCACCGCTACTTGCAACACGTACGGCATCAAGTTGTTCGGAATGCCGTTCGGATCTTCCCCGATACGTCCGCTTTCGTGTGCGCCGATGGGGTTGAAGTAGCGAAGCAACACCGCACTCCATTCCGGATCGGCGGTGCAAAGATCCTTCAAGATCTCCTCCACCATATACTTGGTGCGACCGTAAGGGTTGGTAACATCCCCCGTGGGTAGATCCTCCGTGTAGGGCACGGGATTGTTGCCGTACACCGTGGCGGAGGAACTGAACACGATGCGCTTCACACCGTATTTGTTCATCACGCGGCACAAGGTCACGGTGCCGCCCACGTTGTTGTCAAAATACAAAAGCGGTTTTTCCACCGATTCACCCACCGCCTTCAAACCGGCAAAGTGGATGACCACGTCGATGGTGTTTTCCTCGAAAACACGGCAGAGAGCTGCTTCATCACGGATGTCCGCCTCATAGAATTTGATTTTCGTATTGCAAAGTTCCTCCACGCGGTGAAGCGGTTCGGCCTTCGAGTTGTAAAAGTTGTCCAGCACCACAATGTCTTGCCCTGCGTTGAGGAGTTCCAAGCAGGTGTGACTGCCGATGTATCCGCAGCCGCCGGTGATCAGAATTGCCATGAAAGACCCTCCCAAAAATTGCTGGTTTCAGTATACCGCACTTTTCCCGGTGTGTCAATCGCATTTCGCTTGCCAACCGCGCGAAAAGAGGATATAATAGAATTACAAATTCTGTGAAGGGGGAGAGCGCCATGGCCGATCGCACGATATTGCACGCCGATTGCAACGGCTTTTTTGCGTCGGTGGAATGTGTGCGCAACCCCAACTTGCGGCGCGTGCCCATGGCGGTGTGCGGCGATCCCGAACAGCGCCACGGCATCATTTTGGCAAAAAATGAGTTGGCAAAAGCGTATGGCATCGCCACCGCGGAAACGGTGTGGCAAGCGCAAAAGAAATGTCCCGAACTGGTGCTCGTGCCGCCCCACCACGACGAATACGAGGAATATTCCCACCGTGTCAACGCCATCTATGCACGCTTCACCGATATGGTCGAACCGTTCGGCATTGACGAATCGTGGCTGGACGTGACCGGCAGTCGGTTGTTGTTCGGCGACGGCGTGACCATTGCCGATCGCCTGCGCCAAACGGTGCGTGAGGAAACGGGGCTCACCATCTCGGTGGGGGTGTCCTTCAACAAGGTGTTCGCCAAATTGGGCAGTGACTACAAAAAGCCGGATGCCACCACCTTGTTTGACCGCGCGAGCGTGGAGGAAAAAATCCATCCCTTGCCCGTGACCTCGCTCTTATACGTGGGGCGTGCGGCGGCGAAAGCGCTCGAAGGGATGTATATCCGCACTATTGGGGAACTCGCCCGTGCGGACCGTGCGTTTGTGGCGGCACGGCTCGGCAAAATGGGGGAGATGATCCACGATTACGCCTGCGGATTGGACGACAGTCCCGTGGCACACTACGGTGATCGACGGGAAGTAAAATCGGTGGGCAACGGCATCACCTTCCCGCACGATTTGGTGGGGTATGACGAGATTCACACGGGGGTGGTGTTGCTGGCAGACACGGTGGCATCACGGCTTCGGCGAAGCGGACGGTATGCCACCGTGGTGCAGGTAACCATGAAATCCCCGTCACTCCACAGCGTGCAACGGCAGATGGGGGTGCGCGCTACCGACTTGGCGCGCGATCTTGTGGCGGCATCCATGCAGTTGATCCGTCAGCATTGGGGCGAGAACGCCCCGTTGCGTATGCTCACCATAACGGCATCGTCGCTCATCGACGAGCGGCAAAGTGAGCAGTTATCGCTGTTTGAGGATACATCCGACGATTACGAACGGCAAAGCCGCATCGCCGGGGCGATGGACAGCATCCGCGGTCGTTTCGGCAGTGATGCCATCGGTCCGGCCGCCACCATGCACAACGAATGGGAAAAACATTGACAGGGCGCGTTTTTGCTATTGACTTTACGCGGCAATCGTGGTATATTGCAGGTAAATTGACGAATACGAGGTGTTTTTTATGCGTTTTGGTGTGTGTGCAGGAGATATCAACCAATTTCCGTTGATCAAAGCGGCGGGATACGATTATGTTGAGTTCCCCATGATGACGCTCGCGAGCATGAGCGACGATGACTTTGCCGCGTTCAAGGCGAAGGTGGAGGAGATCGGTCTGCCGGTTGAATGCTACAACATCTTCTCTGTGCCCGGCGTGAAGATCGTGGGTGATGGGGCCGATTACGATGCCCTCGCCGCCTATGCCGAAAAGGGGTTTGCCCGTGCGGCACAGATCGGTGGTAAGGTCGCGGTCATCGGGTGCGGCGGTGCGCGCCGTGTCCCCGAGGGCGAGGATTACGACGTGAACTATGCACGCTTCGCCAAGCTGCTGACGATGTGCGGCGAGGCGGCGTCGCGTCACGGTATGTACGTGGTGGTGGAGCCGCTCAACGATAAGGAGACCAACCTCATCAACTCGGTGGAGGAAGGGTTACAGGTGTGCCGTGTGGCAAACCACCCGCACGTGAAATGCCTTGTGGACTTCTATCACGCGTTTATGAGCGGTGAAACGCTGGATGCGGTGCGCGGTGCAGGGGATATGCTCGGTCACGCGCATCTGGCGCGTGCCAACGAGGATCGCGCCATGCCGTATGCCGAGGACGTGCCGCAGTGTGAAGAATGGGCAGCGGCGCTGAAAGCGTGCGGTTACGATGCGCGCCTCAGTCTGGAGGGCAATTTCCTTCCCTCGTTCGAGGAAGCCATCGTGCGTTGCCGCGAGATCGTTAAGGTGTTTGCATAATAACGAAGAAGAAACCCACACGGCAGATCATCTGATCTGCCGTGTGTTTTTATCTTTCGACAAATTTCCCCTTGATTTGTTGCGCAATATATGGTAAACAAACCTCGCAACACAATCAGAATATGTTACAAAAGATCCAGCGAACCACAGGTTTACCTCTTGGTAAAAATGTGGGCTCTTTCGTGTGGTCCGCTGGACGGTAACGAGATTGTGTTGCAGCAATTGGAGCTCGCGTTTTTCGTGCGTGGCTTCGGCTGCGCACTTTTTTATTGTCGGAGGGGCTTCACATGAAAAAGAAAGAATACGGCTTTTTGCGCCCGGTGGACAAACTGGGATGGTTAGTGATCCCTTGTGACCTGCGAGAACAGTATGGCTTTGCGCCGAATGAGAAGGTGCTGCTTGTGCCACAAAAGGACGGTGTTATGATAAAACCGTATAAAGAAGACAAACAAGAACTGTAAGAAAGACCACCCTTAAGGGAGTTGTGGATGGGGATTGGAACGGATAACGTAGAAACACGAATTTGCTCACCCAAGTCAAAGGGATTCCAAAGGGGCGAGTGAGCCCCTTTGGCCGTTCGGGAGGGGTGTGGGGAACCTATCGGAAAGGTTCCCCAC
>JAZNTC010000186.1:0-3346 GCA_045591605.1 Acutalibacteraceae bacterium
TCACCACGACGATCTTGCCGGTGTATTGCTTAATGTACGGAAGTGCCTGGGTCAGCACTTCGGCACGCTGTGCGTTGGAAAATGTGTGTTCCACAGAAGTCGGAGGCCAAGCGGTCTTAGGAAGACAAGACTCACTGACAACTCCTTGGCTCACAGAACGACATGGCTACGATCCGACTTTCACCACGACGATCTTGCCGGTGTATTGCTTAATGTAGGGAAGTGCCTGGGTCAGCACTTCGGCACGCTGTGCGTTGGAAAATGTGTGTTCCACAGAGGATTCCTCCTATATAAATGTGGGGATCATCAGGTGCGATAATCGCCGTTGATTTTCACGTAGTCATAGGTGAGATCACAACCCCATGCGGTGGCAGACACGTTGCCGTCGCCCACCGAAACCAGAATTTCGATCTCTTTTTCCAGCAGAATATCCTTCGCAAATTCTTCCGAGAAGGGGATGCCTGCGCCGTCTTTGCACACGGCAATGGTGCCTTTTGCACTGCGGAAGGACACGTCCACACGGTTGACATCCACCGAAGCACCGCTGTATCCGATGGCGCACAACACACGTCCCCAGTTGGCATCCGCACCGAACATCGCCGCTTTGAGCAGGCTGGAGCAGATCACACTCTTTGCCACTGTCTTGGCGGTGGTTTCGTCCGCCGCACCGCTCACACGGCATTCCAGCAAACGCGTGGCCCCTTCACCGTCCGCCGCGATCATACGGCATAGTTGCACCGTCACGGTGTTAAGCGCTCTCATAAAGCAAGCGAAATCGCTGCCCTCTTCGGTAATGACGGGGTTGCCTGCCATACCGTTCGCCAGCACCGTCACCATATCGTTGGTGGAAGTGTCGCCGTCGATGCTCACCATATTAAAGGTGTTTTTGATGTCGCTCGACAGCGCTTTTTGCAACATGGCAGGCGAAATGGCGGCATCGGTGGTGATGAACACCAACATGGTCGCCATGTTGGGATGGATCATACCGCTGCCCTTGGCGATACCGCCGATGCGACAGATCTGTCCGCCCAGCGTGAATTCCACCGCCACCTGCTTTTTGATGGTATCGGTGGTCATAATGCCTTCGGCGGCATCGTCGCTGCCATCCGCTTTCAGCCCGGCGGCGAGGGTGGGGATACCGTCGGCAATGGGGGTGAGCGACAACGGCTGACCGATCACACCCGTGGAGGCGATCACCATTGCTTCGGGCGCAATTCCCAACGCATCCGCCGCCAAGCGGCTCATGGTTTCGGCAATCTCAATGCCGTCGGCATTGCAGGTGTTGGCATTGCCGCTGTTGCAGATGATGGCTTGTGCCATGCCGTCTGCCAAATGCGATTTGGTAACGATCAGCGGTGCGCCCTTCACCAGGTTAGTGGTGTACACCGCCGCGGCCGATGCCGGTACCTCACTCACAATCAGCGACAGATCCTTCTTACTGCGGTTCTTGCGAATGCCGCAATGGATGCCGTTTGCCTTAAACCCTTGTGCAGCACAAACGCCGCCTTCGATCAGTTTCATACGTTACCTCCGCAAATCAATCCTGTGTGTTCCGGCACACCGAGCAACAGGTTCATCAACTGAATGGCCGAGCCGGAAGCACCTTTTCCCAAATTGTCAAACCGTGCGGTGAGAAGCAAGCGTTCCTCGTTGCCGTGTACCGACAGTTGCATGTCGTCACGTCCTGCCATCGCCGCCGCCGAAAGGAATCCCCCTTCGTCCGCTTCGTTGGCAAAGAACACCAATCCGTCGCGATAATAGTCGCGGTACAGCGCACGCACGTCGGCGGCGGTGCCCTTCAACTGTGCGGCGAACAGCGGCACGGTGACTTCCATTCCGCTGTAAAACGGTGCCACGATGGGGCAGAAGGCGGGGGCGGTGGAAAGCCCCGTGATTGCCACCATCTCTTTCAAATGCTTGTGCTGTTGGGTCAGCCCGTACTGACGCGGTGCCGTCAGCAACGGATCAATTTCATCCGTTTCGTACTGCGCGATCATCGCCTTGCCGCCGCCCGAATATCCCGTGAGCGAAAAGCAGGTGAGTGCGGTGTCGGGGGCGATCAACCCGTTTTGCACCAACGGTTCCACCAACGCCACAAAGCCGCTGGCGTGGCAACCGGGGTTGGCAATGCGGCGCGATTGCAGCAGCCGTTCACGCCGTCCGTGCAGTTCGGCAAACCCATATTCCCACGCAGGGTTGGTGCGGTGGGCGGTGGAGGTGTCGATCACCGCGGCGTGTGCGCCCTCTGCCAACGCCACCGCCTCAATGGCGGCCGCATCGGGCAGGCACAAAAACACCACGTCGGCGCGGTGCATCATCTCCTGCCGCGCGGCAGGATCTTTGCGCACGTCGTCTGCCAGCGTGAGCAGATCAATATCCGTGCGCCCTGCCAAACGGTCGTATATCCGCAGGCCGGTCGTGCCTGCTTGTCCATCAATAAATACCTTCGCCATAACGGGTTTGTCCCCTTTTATCAAATATGTTACCTATTATACAAGGCGTGCCGATGGATGTCAAGGATTTATTCATAAATATTCAATGTTTCGGCAAAGTTTATGCACCACGACCGCTTCACGGGTCGAAAAGGACGAAACTTTGTACATTATTATGATAATTGCATAAAAAACCGTGGTTTGGAATTGGTGCCGCAAGCAAGAACGATGAATACAAATGAATAAATATTCACGATTTATGTATTCCACGACAACCTTTGACAACGAGGGCATGAACCGTTATAATGAAGGCATACACCTACGAGGAGAGGGAAGGATGTGTGCACCTTTTGCAGCACCTTTTTCGAAGTAGCGTGAATATCCACAACACAAACAGAGAGGATGTATCGTCACAGATACATCCTCTCCAATTTCATCCCTATGACCGCACCAAGGGGTGCGCTCCGTATTGAGAAATTGCCCGAAAACGGTCCGTTTTCTGTAATAATGCGTTAAAAAGCCGCGGTACGCGTCAGCGTTACCGCGGTTTTTTGCCTTTTCTTACAAAAAAACGACTCGCTTTCGGGTGCTTTGCAGTTTTGTAGGGATTCGGTGGGATACACCACGATGTAAAAAAACGCAGGAATACTGCCGTATTACGAGGCTTTTTGGCAAGTGGGGTGCCAACCGAGCCCAAAAAACCAAATTTTCAATATGGTGCGCACCCCAAGGGTGGGTGTCTTTTTTTTGCTTACACTCCGTGGAGCAAATCCGCCACGCGGCAACCTGAGGCGGTGGCGAGGGCACGGCATTCCTCAAATTTGAGGCACAAGCCGTCCGCCGCATGGGCATCCCCCGAAAGGATGACCGTGCCGCCTTTTTCACCGATGTAGGAGAGCAGGTGGGGGGCAGGG
>JAZNTC010000187.1:0-5063 GCA_045591605.1 Acutalibacteraceae bacterium
ACAGATCCTCAGGCCAGCATTCCTGCGCCTCCGCCATCACGGTATGGTTGGTGTAGGCAAAGGTGCGCGACACGATATCCCACGCCGCATCCCAGGTGTATCCGCATTCATCCAACAGAATACGCATCAATTCGGGAATTGCCAAGGTGGGGTGGGTGTCGTTGATGTGCACCGCCGCGTGTTCGGGCAGATCGTCCAACGTGGCATGGGTTTGCAGGTGGCGTTCCACAATGTCCTGCACCGAGGCAGACACGAGGAAATACTGTTGCGACAAGCGAAGCGATTTGCCTTCGCGGTGGTTATCCGCCGGATACAACACTTGGGTGATGACCTCCGCCATCGCCTTTTGCTCCATCGCGCGCATATACTCGCCTTGGTTAAACAGCGACATATCCATACCGGGGGCGGTGGCGCTCCACAAACGCAGGGTGGACACGCCGCGCCCGTCCTTGCCGGCGACCATCAGGTCGTATGCCTGCGCCAACACGGTGGTGGCGTTTTCGTGCACGATGCTGTGATGCCCTTCGTTCCAGCTTTCGCGGATGTTGCCGTCGAACAGCACCCGTTTGGTGAGTTCGGGACGGGGCAGCAGCCAGCTTTTGCCGCCGGGCAACCACATGTCGGGCATTTCGGTCTGCCAGCCGTCCACCAACTTCTGGCGGAAGATACCGTATTCATACAAAAGCGAATAGCCGATAGCAGGGATCTTTTCGGTGGCAAGCGAATCTAAAAAGCAGGCGGCGAGGCGGCCCAAGCCGCCGTTGCCCAGCCCGGCATCCGATTCGAGTTCATACAGTTTATCGAGTTTCACACCGTATTCCGCCATCAACGTTTCGGCTTCCTCGGTGAGGTTCAAGTTATAGAGGGTATTTTTGAGCGAGCGACCCATCAAGAATTCCATACAGAGATAATACACCTGCTTGGCATCCTGCTCGTGCGCTTCGTGAATGTGCTGAATACGGGCGCGGCGCAATTTGTCGCGCAACACCAACACCAACGCATTGTAAAAATGCTCGTTGTTGGCATCGGCGGGCTGCAACGAAAAGTTGTGCGACAGCTTCGCCTCAAGCAATTCTTTGAGCGACGGTTCGTTGGTTTTTGCGACCATTTTTTTGGTTGCCATGAAAACAACTACCCCTTTCCCATGTTTGGTGAATAGAAATGAATACCTAAATTATACACCGATTACACAGAAAAAGCAAGGGATTTTTGGCTGAAATTACAATGGAAGGGATGGAAATGTGAGGGGATTTCTTGTGGCGTTTGTGCAGATTGCAAAAAAATCAGCGGAGTTTAGTCTGCAACGATTAATCTGTGATGGCGCAAAGCGCCTTACGAACAGAATACGCCAGAGGCACTCAAACCGCGACGTTTTCCCGGTTTCGCCAACGGCGAAACGCGAGCGCGCCGTATGCTCGCGAGGGGAAACTCGCCGTGATGGCGCAAAGCGCCATACGAACAGAATACGTCAGAGGCACTCAAACCGCGACGTTTTCCCGTTTTCGCCAACGGCGAAACGCGAGCGTGCGGTATGCTCGCGAGGGGAAACTCGCCGTGATGGCGCAAAGCGCCATCACAGGTCGTCCGCATCTTGTTCGGGGACACCACCGTCAACAGGGGTGCCGGTGTAACTGCCCAGTACGTCGGACAGCACGTTGCCGCGCCCTTCCTGCGCCAATGCGTCGACGGCAGAACTCACCACGCCGCGCGGCGGTTGGTCGTAGGTGTGCACGATATCGGGGGTGGGAATCTCCTGTGTCAGCGAGGTGGGTGGTGCCGGATGCACGCGAATCACTTTCTTTGGTTGTTGTTCCATGGTTTGATTTCTCCTTTGTGTTAAAATGGGAAAGATGACCTATACTTATTCTGCGCCTCCACGCTGCGACTATGAAAGGAGAAACTTCCCACTTTTTTAGCCAATTCGTTACAAAACTTTCATAAAAACCTCTTGACATTGCGGACGGGGAGTGGTAAATTATAGGAGGTTTAGCACTCGCCGTGCGAGAGTGCTAATTTGGCGAAAGGGGTGAGTGCGGATGGAAACCATTGCGTTGAGCGACCGCAAACAGCGGATATTGGCGGCGATGATCGAAGCGTACATTGCCACGGGCGAGCCGATCGGCTCAAAACTGCTGGCAGATGCGTTGGGGCACGCGGTGTCCTCTGCCACCATCCGCAACGAAATGGCAGAACTATCCGCCATCGGTTTGCTTGCCCAACCGCACACGTCGGCAGGGCGTGTGCCCACCGCACCGGCATTTCGGTTGTATATCGACCGTTTGATGCCGCACCGCGAACTCACGCTGGAACATCGCCGTGAGATCGACCACCTGCTGCTTGGCGCAGGCAACGATCCCGACCGCTTGGTGCGTGATGCGGCGGATGCGCTGGCGATGATGACCGGCTGTGCCGCTGTGTCCACCACGCCGAGCGAGCAGGGTGCCACGGTGCGCCGCTTGGAAGTGATGTACATTTCGTCACGTATGGCGGCGGTGGTGCTGATGACCGATGCCGGCTCGATCCGCAACCGCCTTTGCTGTTTTGACCGTCCCGTATCGGCGGCGGCATTGCACGCGATGGGGGCGGAATTGGAAGAACGCTTTGGCGGTCGTTTGCTCTCGGACATCACCTTGCCTGCGGTGCAGGGGATGATGCTCTCGTTCGGCACCGAAGGGTTGTCCCGCATGCCGGTGCTCACGGCTCTGCTGGAATTGGCAGGCGAAGCCATCGAAGCGCAGATCAACCTGAAAGGGCAACTCAATTTGTTGCAACACCCCGATTACAATGCTGAACGGGTGACCACGTTGCTCGGATTTTTGGCGCGGCAGGAGTTGATCGGCGCGATGCTGTCCTCCTGCGCAGACGGACGGCGTGTGTTGCTCGGCAGTGAAAGCGTGCGCCCCGAGTTGAACGGATCGAGCTTGATCGTGGCGCGGTATCGCGGCGGCAACGGCGGCGAAGGGTCGCTTGGTGTTATCGGTCCGTTGCGTATGGATTACGCCACCACCATTCCGCGCATTGAATATCTCGCAACCTCACTCAGCCGTCATTTGGGGCGGCTGGCACAATAACAGCAAGGAGAATCGCCATGGACGAGGAAGTCAAGACCACCGAAACCGCCGCCGAAGAAGCCGCGGTGACGGAAGAAAAACCAAAAAAGAAAAAGACGGCGGCGGCCGCCGAAGTGAAGGAACTGAAAGCGCAGTTGGAACAGCAAGAGGATGCGTATAAGCGGATGCTGGCGGAATATTCCAACTACAAGCGCCGCACCGAACAGGAAAAAGAGAATATCGGCCTGTTCACCAAAGGGGAATTGCTGAAATCGTTGCTTCCCATCTTGGATAACTTTGAGCGTGCCTCTGCCGCCCCTGCCGGGGAGGAGTACAAGACGGGGATGGAAATGATCGTCCGTCAGTTTGAAAAGGCGCTTTGCGATATGGGACTTGCACAGATCGAAGCGGAAAACGCACCGTTTGATCCCGAACTGCACAACGCGGTGATGCGTGAGGATGCCGAGGACGTGGAAGCCGAAACGGTGACACAGGTGTTCCAAAAAGGATACCGTCTGGGAGATCGCGTGTTGCGCCCTGCAATGGTAAAAGTGGCCAATTAAAGGGAAACCTTTGAGTATAATAAAACAAACCTATTGTGATATTTTAGGAGGAAACAATCATGGCAAAATTTATCGGTATCGACCTTGGTACGACCAACTCGTGTGTCGCGGTTATTGAAGGCGGCGAAGCGGTCGTCATCCCCAACGCCGAAGGCGCACGTACCACCCCGTCGGTGGTGGCGTTCAAGAAGGACGGCGAGCGCGTAGTGGGTCGCGTGGCGAAACAGCAGGCGGTGTCCAACCCCGATCGCACCATCGCGTCCATCAAGCGCGATATGGGTTCGTCCCGTAAGGTATCCATCGACGACAAGGCATACACACCGCAGGAGATCTCCGCAATGATCCTGACGAAACTCAAGCAGGATGCGGAAGCGTATCTCGGCGACAAAGTGACCGAAGCGGTCATCACCGTGCCGGCGTACTTCACCGATGCTCAGCGTCAGGCGACCAAAGATGCCGGTAAGATCGCGGGTCTGGAAGTGAAGCGCATCATCAACGAGCCCACCGCGGCGGCGTTGGCTTACGGTATCGACAAGGAAAACGACCAGAAGATCATGGTGTATGACCTGGGCGGCGGCACGTTTGACGTGTCCATCATCGAAATGGGCGACGGTGTGCAGGAAGTGCTTGCCACCGCCGGTAATAACCGCCTGGGCGGCGATGACTTTGACCAAAAGATCGTGGATTGGATGGTGCAGGGCTTCAAAGCGGAGCAGGGTGTGGACCTTTCGGCCGACAAGATGGCGGTGCAACGTCTGCGTGAAGCGGCGGAAAAGGCGAAGATCGAACTGTCGGGTTCGGCAACCGCCAACATTAACCTGCCCTTCATCACCGCGGATGCGACCGGTCCGAAACACTTGGATATGACCCTCACCCGTGCGAAGTTCAATGAGATCACCGCCGATCTGGTGCAAAAGACGATGAACCCCGTGAAGCAGGCGCTCTCCGACAGCGGTCTTGCCGCTTCGCAGATCGACAAAGTGCTGTTGGTGGGCGGTTCCACCCGTATCCCTGCGGTGCAGGAAGCGGTGAAGAACTTTATGGGCAAAGAGCCGTTCAAGGGCATCAACCCCGATGAGTGCGTGGCAATGGGCGCGGCATTGCAGGGCGGTGTGCTCGGCGGCGAAGTCAAGGGTTTGCTGTTGCTCGACGTTACGCCGCTGTCGCTGGGTGTTGAAACCATGGGCGGTGTGATGACCCGCGTGATCGAGCGCAACACCACCATCCCCACCAAGAAGAGCCAGATCTTCTCCACCGCGGCGGATAACCAGCCGTCGGTTGAGATCCACGTGTTGCAGGGCGAGCGCGAATTTGCGAAGGATAACAAGACGCTCGGTATGTTCCACCTGGACGGCATTGCCCCGGCGCGCCGCGGTGTGCCGCAGATCGAAGTCACCTTCGATATCGATGCGAACGGCATCGTGAACGTGAGCGCGGTGGATAAGGGTAA
>JAZNTC010000188.1:0-7801 GCA_045591605.1 Acutalibacteraceae bacterium
CTCACTGCCAACTCCTTGGCTCACAGAACGACATGGCTACGATCCGACTTCGGGTACTGGTGCAGGAGAAGGAACAATTTGGCGGTCAGATTTCCATTACTCACGAAGTGGTGAACTATCCCGGCATTACCAAAACCAGCGGCAAAGCCCTGACGGACACCATGCGGCAGCAGGCAGAAAGTTTTGGCGCGGAATTTATGCTTGCGGAAGCCACGGGCTTTGACCTTCGCGGGGATATCAAGACGGTACACACCAACAAGGGCAATTACCGCTGTTTCGGCATTCTGCTGGCTACCGGTGCCCATCCGAAAACCGTTGGCTTCAAAGGCGAGGAAGAACACAAGGGACGGGGTGTTGCCTACTGCGCCACCTGCGACGGGGAATTCTTTACCGGAAAAGAGATTTTCGTTGTGGGCGGTGGCTATGCAGCGGCAGAGGAAAGTGTATTCCTGACAAAGTTTGCCCGGCATGTGACCATCCTTGTTCGCAAA
The DNA here is from genome assembly GCA_045591605.1 of Acutalibacteraceae bacterium. GTDB lineage: Bacteria > Bacillota > Clostridia > Oscillospirales > Acutalibacteraceae > SIG588. The sequence goes on from JAZNTC010000188.1 coordinate 492, forward strand.
GACGATTTCTCCTGCGCTGCATCTGTGGCTGACCAAGCTAAGAATCACGAGAAGATCACCGTACTGTATAACACAGTGATGGAGGAAGTGTCCGGTGAGAACGGACTGACCTACGCCCGATATAAAAATACTGCCACCGGCGAGGTGACGGAAGTCAAGAGCGAGGAAACTTTCGGCGTCTTTGTGTTTGCAGGATATGCACCGGCTACGGAAGCGGTTAAGGGGATCGTGGAACTGAATGAGCAAAGGTATATCGTCACCGATGCATCCCAGAAAACCAGTGCGGACGGTGTCTATGCGGCAGGAGATGTTTGTATCAAGCCCCTGCGTCAGGTGGTGACAGCCACCGGTGACGGCGCATTGGCTGCAACAGAATTGGAAAAATATGTGGCGGCGATGCAGAGGAAGACCGGCCTGCGTGCCGATGCGCCTGTCCCAAAACAGAGCAAAACAACAGTCACAGTTAGCACACAGGAAGCATCTGAATCCGATGAATTATTCACAGCAGAAATGCGGCAGCAGTTGGACACTGTCTTCACCCGAATGGAAAGGCCTCTTTTGCTGAAGCTCTATTTGGACAGCCGTTCGGTTTCGGCTGAACTGGAAAGCTTTATAACCGCTCTTGTTTCGCTGTCTGATAAGCTGGAGATGGAAGTCAGTGACCGGCAGGCAGCAGGGGATTTTGCCCCCTGCGTAGAAGTATGTCAGGCAGATGGCACGCCCACCGGTCTTGCGTTCCACGGCGTGCCCGGCGGGCATGAGTTTACTTCCTTTGTGTTGGGACTTTATAATGCTGCAGGCCCCGGACAGGCGCTGGATGAAGCTGCCCGGGAACAGATCGCAGCCATTACGAACAAAACAGATTTGAAGATCCTGGTTACACTGTCTTGCACGATGTGTCCGGATCTGGTGGTGGCTGCACAACGAATTGCTGTAGCGAATCCAAATATTACAGCACATGTTTATGACATTCGTCATTTTGAAAAGCTGAAGGATCAATACAACGTGATGAGTGTGCCGTGCATGGTCATAAACAATGACAAGGTGTCTTTCGGCAAGAAAAATCTGTCGCAGATCCTTGAGGTGCTTTTTTAAAACAAGGGCAATCTCTATAGCAAACACCCCGCCTTTTCGTCAAGACGGGGTGTTGTTATACGCTTTGTTGCATTGGTTTTTTCTCAGTGGTTTCTCTTTTTCCATACACCTTTTTGGCATTGAGATGCATGGAAGTATCTGAAGATACATTTTGATCGAAATCCCGAAAGTCCTTGCGCCATAAGGGTTTGTCGGGATTGTATAGATTTATAAGGAGTTATGAAATTCGGCCGCTGAGCAACAATACCTAATTTCATATATATACTCCTCAAACTGCATTTTACCGATTTGTTATAGCGTATACCGCCGTGTTTTGCAAGGGGGAGAGGGGAGAAAAGTGGACGGTTGAGAAATTTCATTAGAAAAAGCAGTCGCCCGTAGGGAAGGTGGCACGGCGAAGCCGAGACAGAGGGGGCTTTCAACATCACCCCCTCTGGGTCAGCCTACGGCTGACAGCGTTCCTCCCGGAGACGAGCACCTTTCGTCCGCTTCGCGGACATTTCCGCCGCGCGTGAGGGAATTTCCCCCCCGTGGGGCAAGCCAAGGGCTTGTGCAAATATACACAAAACAGACAGAGAGGATGTATCGTCGACGATACATCCTCACGGATTTTAAGCCTATCTCCACCCACCCGAAGGGTGCGGGTTTGATTACTCTTCTTTTCCTGCGCCGCAGCATTTTTTGTATTTCTTGCCGCTTCCGCAGGGGCACGGGTCGTTGCGCCCGATCTTTTGATTGGCGGTTTTGCGCACGGTGCGGTTTTGCGACGTGCCGTCCCCCGACGTGCCGGTGGCTTTTGCCACCTGCTCACGCTTGGGCTCTTCGTGGGTGCGGATCTGCGCCAGCAATACGCCGCGCGCCGTGTCCTCGCGGATGGAGGCGATCATCTGATCGAACATATCAAAGCCTTCCAAGCGGTAGGCGGTGACGGGATCGTGCTGACCGTAGGCGCGCAGGTGAATGCCGCGGCGCAACTCGTCCATGTTGTCGATGTGATCCATCCAGTAGCGGTCCACGTTGCGGAGCAGCACCACGCGTTCCAACTCGCGCATCATCCCCTCGCCGTACTGCTCTTCCTTTGCCGCATAAATCTTTTCGGCGCGTTCGAGCAGCGGTGCGGAGAGCGATTCGCGTTCCAGATCTTCCAATTCCTGCGCGGTGAAACGGAAATCCTCCGCACGGGCGAGCCATCCGTGATAGTATTCGCGCAGACCGTTCAGATTCCATTCTTCCCGTTCCTCGCCGGCGGTGTACTGCGCCACCTGGCTTTCGATGGATTCGCGGATCATGTTGCGGATCTTTTCGCCCAGATCGTCGCCGTCCAGCACCTGATCGCGCTGGGAATAGATGATCTCGCGCTGGCGGTTCATCACATCGTCATATTGCAACACGTCGCGGCGGATACCGAAGTTGCGTTCCTCCACGCGCTGTTGTGCGCTTTCGATGGTACGGGTGAGCATCGCGTTTTCAATGGGGGTGTCCTCGTCCACACGCAACACGTCCATCAACGCGGTGATGCGATCGCCTGCAAACAGGCGCATAAGATCGTCCTCCAACGAAAGGAAGAAACGGGAGGTGCCGGGATCGCCTTGACGACCGGCACGACCGCGCAACTGATTATCGATACGGCGCGATTCGTGTCGCTCGGTGCCGAGAATGCACAAACCGCCTGCGGCGCGCACCGCATCGGCTTCGGGTTTGATAGCGGCTTTGTATTTCGCCTCCAGCTCGGCATACAAACGGCGCGCTTCCAGAATTTCCTCGTTGTCCGTTTCGCCGTAACCGGTGGATTCCACAATCAATTCTTCGGGTGTACCCATGCGGCGCATTTCGGATTTTGCCAAAAATTCCGCATTACCGCCGAGCATAATATCGGTGCCGCGTCCGGCCATGTTGGTGGCGATGGTGACCGCACCGATCTTACCGGCTTGCGCCACGATCTCTGCTTCACGTTCGTGCTGTTTCGCATTCAGCACTTCGTGCGGAATGCCGCGTGCTTTGAGCATTTTGGACAGCACTTCGGATTTTTCAATCGACACCGTACCCACCAGCACGGGTTGCTGTTTGGCATGGCGTTCCTCAATCTCGCGAATGACAGCGCGGAACTTCGCCAACTCGGTTTTGTACACCTGATCTCCCAGATCTTCGCGGACCATGGGACGGTTGGTGGGGATGGACACCACGTCCAGGCGGTAAATCTGTTGAAATTCGGTCTCTTCGGTCATCGCCGTACCCGTCATACCCGACAGCTTGCGATACAGACGGAAGAAATTTTGGAAGGTGATGGTGGCGAGGGTTTTGCTTTCTCGTTCCACCTTCACGTTTTCTTTGGCTTCAATCGCCTGGTGCAACCCTTCGTTATAACGACGACCGATCATCAAACGTCCCGTGAATTCGTCCACGATAATGACCTGATCGTCCTTCACCACGTAATCCACGTCGCGTTGCATCACGCCGCGTGCCTTAATGGCTTGGTTGATATGGTGAAGCAGGGTGCCGTTGTCGGGATCCATCAGGTTTTCCACCCCGAAATGGGTCTCCGCCTTCTTCACACCGGCTTGGGTGAGGGTGGCGGTGCGCGCCTTTTCATCCACAATGTAGTCGCCGTCCACCACATCTTGGTTTTCCTTGGCATCCATTTCCTTAATGCGGAAGGCGCGGAGCCGCTTGGCAAATTCGTCCGCGCGGTTGTAGAGATCGGTGGATTTGTCCCCCTGTCCCGAAATGATGAGAGGGGTACGCGCTTCGTCGATCAAGATCGAGTCCACTTCGTCCACGATGGCAAACGCGTGTCCGCGTTGCACCTTGCGGTCTTTGTAGATCACCATGTTGTCGCGCAGGTAATCAAAGCCCAATTCGTTGTTGGTGCCATAGGTGATATCGGCTTCGTATGCCGCTTTGCGCGCATCGTTTGGCAGGTCATGTTGCACCAAACCCACGGTGAGCCCGAGATAGCGATACACCTTGCCCATCCATTCGCTGTCGCGGCGGGCCAGATATTCGTTCACCGTGACGATGTGCACACCGTCCCCTGTGAGGGCATTCAAATAAGCAGGCAGGGTGGCAACCAACGTTTTGCCTTCACCTGTTTTCATTTCGGCAATGCGCCCTTGATGCAACACAATACCGCCGATGATCTGCACGGGGAAGTGGGTCATCCCCAGCACACGGGTAGAGGCTTCACGGCAGGTGGCAAACGCCTCGGGCAGAATGTCATCGGTGGTTTCGCCTGCCGCCAAACGGGCTTTCAGCACCGCCGTCTGACCGCGCAACTCCTCTTCACTCATGGCGCGGTAAGTGGCCTCCAATGCCAACACTTTATCACACAGCGGTTGAATGCGCTTCAACTCACGCTTGCTGTAATCGCCGAACAAGGCTTTCAACAATCCCATGATACGGAAATCCCCTTATATACAGTATACCGATAAGTATATCACGTTTTTTTGCAAATGGCAACCGCCGCAGGCAGTTTTTACACAATGTTTTCATTTACTGTATTCGCTAAATTTATACACCGTTTTTTTGCGAAAAGCGCCAAGGTGACAGCAACCGCAAAAAAGTTTTGAAAAAGGGCGTGGGGGGTGATATAAACCAACCATAATCGGTTACTCTATGGAGAGGCGTTGAATATGAAAAACACTTTTTCGGTTGCCCTTTACGGGCAGACAGCACAGAACAATCTGCTCGGGCGCACGATCACGGCGCCAGCGTTGACCTGCGGTGCCGCAGGCGAAGCGTTCTTTAAGGCGTATTTGGATGATATTATCCTGCAAAAAAAGGGGGAAAAGAAAATGAAGTTGGGCGTATTGACCGTTCCGCTGCAGGGCATTGCGGCAGAGCAGGCATTTGCGTATCTGCACGGTTTGGGTGTGCAGTGCGTGGAACTCGGCACTGGTGGCTACACCAACCACAACCACTGCAACCCCGATGTGTTGCTCCACGACGAAGGCAAGGTTGAGGAGTTGAAAGCGCAACTCGCGAAGAATCAGCTCACGGTGGCGGCGCTTTCCTGCCACGGTAACCCTGTGCATCCGAACAAGGAACGCGCGGCGGCGGACCATGCGGTGTTTGTGCAGACCTGCCGATTGGCACAGAAACTGGGTGTGGAGACCATTGTCACCTTTTCGGGTTGTCCCGGCGACAGCGAAGGTTCGAAGTATCCCAACTGGGTTACTTGCGGTTGGCCGGAAGATTACGGCAAGATTTTGGATTGGCAGTGGAACGAAGTGCTGATTCCCTATTGGAAAGAGGCGGTGAAGATCGCCGCGTCCTATGGTGTGAAGAAGATCGCGCTGGAACTGCATCCCGGTTTCTGTGTGTACAACCCGACCACCCTGTTGCGCCTGCGTGAAGCGGTGGGCGATATGATCGGTGCGAACTTTGATCCCAGTCATTTGATCTGGCAGGGAATGGATCCTGTGGTGGCGCTGAAATCCCTGCGCGGCGCGGTGTATCACTTTCATGCCAAGGATACGCGCGTGGATAAATATAACGTGGCGCAAAACGGCGTGTTGGATACCGGCTCGTACGGCGATCTGTCGGCACGCAGTTGGGTGTTCCGCACGGTGGGTTACGGCACCGACACCAAAACGTGGAAAGATCTGATCTCCACCCTCGCGATCATCGGCTATGAGGGGGCGGTCAGCATTGAGCACGAGGACGGTTTAATGAGTCCGCAGGAAGGGCTGGAAAAAGCCGTCTCCTTCCTCAAAGACATCCTCATCACCGAAGATCCTGCCGCTATGTGGTGGATTTGACGGAAAACACAAAGATGCCCTCGACGTTGCCGAGGGCATCTTTGTTATATACCTTATCACATATTTTCCACAGCATCAATGGCGAGGGTGTCCAGATGCAGCAACAGCATGCGGCGCACCAGGGTCATCAGCCACAGCCACGACTGCTTCTTTTCGGCATCCTCTTCGCCCAACACGTGGTTGTCGTGATAAAACTTCGAGAACAGCGAGGCGAGTTGATACGCGTTGTCGCACAGAAAACTCGGGGCTTTTTCCGTCAACGCACGGCGAAACACCTCGCCCGACAACAACAGTTTCAGCACAATATCGCGCTCGGTGTCGGAATAGATGCCGCAAATGCTGTCCTCGGCGGCGGTTGCCTTTTTCAGCACCGAGTTGATACGGGTAACGGTGTACAAAAGATAGGTACCCGTTTTGCCCTCGAATGCCAAGAACTTATCCAGATCAAACACGTAGTCACGCGCAGGGTTGTTTTGCAGATCGCCGAATTTCACCGCGGCAATACCCACCTTCTGTGCGAGTTGTTGCTTTTCCGCTTCGTCCAACTCGTTCAGATAGGCGGATTCGCGCAGTTTGTCATATGCCGCGGCGGTGGCGGTGGCGAGCAGATCGTTCAACTGCATCACGCCGCCGTCACGGGTCTTGTACGGCTTGCCGTCTGCCCCGTTCATCGTGCCGAAACCGAGGAAATCCAGCGTCACGTTGTCTCCCACCAAAGCGGCTTTCTTCGCGGCACGGAACACCTGCTCAAAGTGCAGCCCTTGGCGCGCATCGGTGAGATACAGCATACGGTCGGGCGCAAAATCCTTTTGCCGTTGCAAAATGGTGGCAAGGTCGGTGGTTTCATAGGTGATCGACCCATCCGTCTTGCGGACGATAATGGGCGGCATCGGGGCGGTATCCTCTTCGGTCGCCACGTCCAGCACCTCGGCACCGTCGCTTTCACGCAACAGCGCACGGTTGGCAAGGATGTCCATCAGTTCGGGTACGTAGCGGTCGGCATCGCTTTCGCCGTACCAATACTCAAAATCCACGTTCAGCTTTTCATATGCGGCACGGATGTCACCCACCGACACCTTCAAGATCTCTTTCCACAGCGCGAGGTAACCGGGACGTCCGTTTTGCAGTTCAAACGTCGCCTGATGGGCGCGGTCGCGGAAATCCTCGTCGGTCTTTTTGCGTGCCGAGGCAAAGGGATAGATCTCGTTGAGCGAGGCGGCATCCAGCGCAGGCACGGTGTCGTGTGCAGGATCAAAGTCCTCTCCAAAGCACGCCCAGTCGGGATGACGGTCATGCAACTCTTCGATCACCAAGCCCATCGGGGTGCCCCAGTCGCCCAGATGCACGTCGCCGATGGCGGTGTGACCGCACACACGGGTCAGACGTTTGAGCGCTTCGCCGATGATGGCGGAACGCAGGTGCCCGATGTGCAGCGGCTTTGCCACGTTCGGCCCGCCG
>JAZNTC010000189.1:0-6122 GCA_045591605.1 Acutalibacteraceae bacterium
CGCGCGGTGGCGCGTGTTGGCGTTGGCGGTGGGGCAGTTGCTCGGTTACGCACTCGGCACGGCGTGGTTTTGCGTGCTGTCGGGGGATCGCTTCGGCGTGGCATTTTTCGCCTGCGTGTTGCCGTTCGTGTTGCCCGATGCAGCCAAGCTCGCCTTGGCGTTGTGGCTCGCGCCACGGCTGAAAAAAGCGATAAAACGTTAAAACTCTGTTCACGATACCGTCATATTTACGGGGTATACTATTGGTGATTTTGCTTAGGGAGTGAACACGGTGTTTCAACGTTTTCAATATTCTGTGATGCGATTTATGTCCGGGCGTTACGGCACCGATGCCTTGCAAAAATGTCTGCTGTGGGTGTATTGCGGCATGGTGCTGATTAACGTGTTTTTGGGCAGTTTACTTTTGTCGGCGGCAGAACTCTCGCTGATTGTGTGGTTCACCTTTCGCATGCTGTCGCGCAACATCCCGGCGCGTATGCGTGAAAACGAGTGGTATCTTGCGCACACGGAGGGTGTGCGGCGGTGGGGGCGGTTGCAAAAGAACCGTTTTCGCGACCGCAAGACACACGTCTACCGCACCTGTCCGCATTGCAAAGCGGCTATCCGCCTTTCCAAGGAAAAACGCGGTCGCCATGCCTGCGACTGCCCACGCTGCCGCCGCGAATTCAAAGTGAAGATATGATTTCATAAATTTCACACCTCATCCATATAGTGTAGAGAACACGATACGGATGAGGTGTTGCTTATGAAGGGAGTTGTGGAGGAACGCGCGGTGGAACTGGGGGTATACATCATCGAAAACAACGCTACCGTGCGCGCGGCCGCGAAAAAATTTCACATCAGTAAAAGCACCGTACACAAAGACGTGGCATCACGCCTGCGCACGCTGGATCCGCGGTTATACGGGCAGGTGCGCGAGGTGCTGGATGTTAACAAAGCACAGCGGCATATACGCGGCGGACTTGCCACGCGCGAAAAATATCAGCAGGAACGATGAAAAGGACTTGCAATCTGTGATTTTGGGTATTATAATAAGGAATGTACCAAAATAAAAAGGAGAAAGAACATGATTACGAAAGATAGTTTGATTGGCGATATTCTGGATATGGACCGCACGGTGGCACCCTATTTCCTCGAAATGGGTATGCATTGCCTCGGTTGCCCCTCGGCTCGCAGTGAAACGGTGGAGCAGGCATGCGAAGTGCACGGCGTGGATTGCGACGAATTGGTGAAGAAGATCAACGCTCACATGGCGAAATAAAAAAATGAAGATCAGGGGGCAGACAGACCGTCTGCTCTCATTTTCGTTTAAGGAGATTGCGGTATGAAGAAGTTGACGGCACGGCTTTCGGCGGTGGCCGCCATGGTGCGCCACGGTGCACGTGTGGCGGATATCGGTACTGATCACGCGTTGTTGCCCGTGTGGCTGATCAAAAACGGGCAGTGTCCTTTTGCCGTGGCTTCGGACATTGGGGAAGGGCCTGCCACCGCGGCGCGCCGCACGGTGGCGGAGGCAGGGGTGGAATCCTCGGTGTCGGTGCGTGTGGGGGACGGGCTTTCGCCCGTGGAACCGCACGAGGTGGATGATATTGTGATTGCCGGCATGGGCGGCGAAACGATTGCTGATGTTTTGGAAGGCGCCCCGTGGGTGGCAGATGCGCGCTATCATTTGGTGTTGCAACCGATGTCCAAACCCGAACGCCTGCGCGTGTTCTTGGCGGCGCACGGGTTTGCGGTGACCGAGGAAACGTTGGTTGCCGAAGGGGCGCGGCTCTACACTGTGTGGTCGGTGTGTTACAGGGGCGAGTGTAAAGCACTCTCCTTTGCCGAAGCGGTTTTGGGCACGCCGCCGCGCACACAGGCGGGCGTACGCTATGTTCAAAAACTGGGGGGCAGAATGGCGGAACACTTGGAAGGACTGCCCGAAACGGATGAATATGCAAGCGAACGCGCCGATTTGATCGCCGCCCAAAAGGCGGTTGCGGCGTGGTTGAAAAACAGTTGAAAAGGTCGAACACTTTACAGATAGAGGTGAGATGAAATGGCGTTGGACGGTGCGTTTTTGGCGTGTCTGCGTGAGGAATTGATCGCGGCGTTGCCCGAAGCACGGGTGGATAAGATCCATCAACCCTCAAAAGAAGAACTGGTGATCCACCTGCGCCATCGCGGCGGCAGTGAGCGGCTGTATCTTTCGGCGCGCGCCAATTCGCCGCGCGTACATTTCACCAAGAACGCCCCCGAAAATCCTGCTTCACCGCCGATGTTTTGTATGTTGTTGCGCAAGCGGTTGACGGGCGGCCGCTTGATCGCCATTCGCCAAAACGGATGGGAGCGTGCGCTGTATTTTGACTTTGACTGTGTGAACGAGTTGGGGGACATTGTGCGGTTGACCTTGGCGGTGGAGATCATGGGTCGCCACAGCAACATCATTTTGATCGATGAACACGGCGCGGTGATCGATGCCATCAAGCGCGTGGATCCCGATATGTCCTCGGTGCGCCCCGTGTTGCCGGGACTGCGCTATGAGTTGCCGCCTTGCCAGGCAGGGGTGATGGACTTGTCGCTCACCGATCCTGCCGAAATCGTGAAGGGGATGCGCCGTGCGCCCTCGCAACCGTTGCCCAAAGCGTTGCTGTCGGCGGTGCACGGGTTGTCCCCGTTGCTTTGTCGCGAGGTGGCGCACCAGGCTCTGCGCGGTGGGGACAAGCGTTCGGACGAATTGAGCGAGGATGAAGCGGAACGCGTAGCGTACTATTTGAAACGCGTGAAAGAAACGGTGCAGACAGGTGCGCGCCGCGTGCCGTATGCCCTGCGCGATTTGAAAGGAATGCCGCTGGAATATAGTTTTTTGCCCATCACGCAATACGGACTCACCGCCGTTGGTCGGGAAGAAGAGTCGCTTTCCGCGTTGTTGGACGGGTTTTACAGCCAAAAGGACGCGGAGGAGCGCCGCCGTGCGCGTGCGCAGGACATTTTGCGCGTGCTGACCAACGCTTCCGACCGCACGGCGCGCAAACTGGCAGCGCAACGGGAGGAATTGGCACGTTCCGCCAAGCGCGAAGAGAGCCGTATATGGGCGGATCTCATCAATGCCAACCTCTATGCCATTCCCAAAGGGGCGGCAAAGGCGGAATTGATCAATTATTACGACGAAAACTGCGCCACCGTGACGGTGCCGCTGGACCCTGCCCTTTCGGCGGCACAAAACGCCCAGCGGTATTACAAAGCCTATCGCAAGGCACAAACAGCCGAGCGTGTGTTGGCGGAACAGATCGCGGCAGGGGAGGAAGAACTGGTGTATCTGGACACCGTGTTCGATGCCTTGTCCCGTGCCGAAACTTTCCGCGAACTGGGGGAACTGCGCGAAGAACTGGCGGCAGGGGGGTATCTCAAACTGCCGCGTACACGCCAAAAAGCACCTGTCGCGGAAGGGCCGTTGCGTTTTTGCTCGAGCGACGGATTTCTCATGCTGGTGGGACGCAATAACCTGCAAAACGATCGCTTGACCTTGAAAACCGCACGCGGTGGGGACTATTGGTTCCACGTGAAGGCGGCGGCAGGATCCCACGTGATCGTGGTGACCGAAGGGGTCACACCGCCCGACACCACGTTGACCGAAGCGGCGGTGTTGGCGGCAACCCATTCCAAGGCGGCGAAATCCGCACAAGTGCCGGTGGATTACACCACGGTGCGTAACGTGAAGAAGCCGGCCGGCGCCAAACCCGGCCGTGTGATCTATGTGGACTATCAGACCGCCTACGTTACGCCCGACAAGGCGTTGGCGGAACGCTTGCGCGAAAAGGGGTGAGGATATGGACATGAAAGTCATTGCCCACATCCGCACCGAATTTCCCGAAAAATTTGGTATTCCGCGGCAAAGCGGCTTGGCCGCCACGCGCGGCACGGTCGTGTTTGAACACGAATACCGCAATGCGGATGCCTTGCGTGGGTTGGATGGGTTTTCTCACATCTGGCTGTTGTGGGAATTTTCCGAAGCGGTGCGCGACGAATGGTCGCCCACCGTGCGACCGCCTCGTTTGGGAGGAAACACGCGCATGGGGGTGTTTGCCACCCGTTCGCCGTTTCGCCCCAATCCCGTGGGGCTGTCGTGTGTGAAACTGGTCGCCGTGCGCCGTGACACGCACCTCGGCACGGTACTGGAAGTGGAAGGCGCGGATTTGATGGACGGCACGCCGATCTTCGACATCAAGCCGTATCTCCCGTTTGCCGACAGCCATCCCGAAGCCACGGGCGGTTTCGCCGACCCCGTGCGTGAGGATCGCCTCACGGTGGTGTTGCCCGAGGAACCGGCGAGCGTGTTTACTAAAGCACAGAAAGACACCCTTCGCGACGTGTTGGCGCAAGATCCGCGCCCGTCCTATCAGGACGACCCGACACGGGTGTACAGCATGGCGTTTGCCGGGCACACTGTTCGCTTTCGGGTGGAGGGGGACACCCTCACCGTGTGTGCGGTGGAATGAACAAGACAAAAAGGTATAAACTAACTGTAATATAATGTTAAAAGGTGATCATATTATGCGCAAAACAAAAATTGTATGTACGTTAGGTCCTGCGAGTGGGAGTGAAGAGATCGTTCGCGGTCTGTGCAAAGCCGGTATGAACGTGGCACGACTGAATTTTTCGCACAACACCCACGAGGATCATCAACGGCGGATCGATCTGTTGAAAAAGGTGCGTGACGATCTGCAAATGCCGATCGCCCTTATGCTGGACACCAAAGGTCCCGAATACCGCATCAAGACGTTTGAACATCAAAAAGTCACGTTGCACGACGGGGATACCTTCACCTTTACCATCGAGGACATCATCGGGGACGAGACCCGTGTGGCGGTGAGTTATCAAAACCTGCCGAACGAACTTTCCGTGGGGGATACCATTCTGCTCAATAACGGTCTCTTGACCTTCGAGGTCGTGCGGATCGACGGGACGGACATTGAATGCCGTGTGGTGATCGGCGGCGAATTGTCCGATCGCAAGAGCATGAGTTTTCCCGGTAAGGTGATGCATCAGGAATATTTGTCCGAGCAGGACAAAGAGGACATCGCCTTTGGCGTGAAAAACGACGTGGATTACATTGCCTGCTCGTTTGTGTCTTGCAAGCAGGATCTCATAGATGTGCACGCGTATTTGAAGGAGTTGCACGCAAACGGCATCGAACTGATTGCCAAAATCGAAAATCAGTCGGGTGTGGATCACATCGAGGAGATCTGCGAGGCGTGCGACGGCATTATGATCGCCCGTGGTGACATGGGGGTGGAGATTCCCTTCAAGATGCTGCCGGCGATCCAAAAGAAACTCATTACCAAATGCCGCCTGCTCGGCAAACGGGTCATTACCGCCACCGAAATGCTCGAATCCATGATCTCAAATCCGCGCCCCACGCGTGCCGAGATCTCCGACGTGGCCAACGCTGTGTACGACGGCACCAGCGCCATTATGCTGTCGGGCGAAACGGCGGCAGGCAAATATCCCATTGAAGCGGTAAAAACGATGGCGGAGATTGCCGAGACCACCGAGAGTAACATCCATTACCACAAGCGGTTCCATAACACGGCGTTTGACATTCGTAACGCGGTGGATGCGATTTCCCATTCCACCTGCGGTATGGCGATCGATCTGAACGCCAACGCCATCGTGGCGTGTTCGCTGTCGGGTATGACGGCACGCATGGTCTCCCGTTTCCGTCCGCCCGTCCCGATTCTGGGGCTTACCACCAACGAGCGTACCTGGCGCCGTTTGGCACTTTCGTGGGGTGTGATCCCGGCGATGTGCGAGCGGTTCACCTCCACCGACGTGCTGTTCTACACCGCAAAGAAGATCGCGGAAAAGGAACTTAGCTTGAACAAAGGGGATAAGATCATCATTACGGGCGGCGATACCAGTGGTACGTCGGGCAACACTAGTTTGATCAAAATTGAGGATATTTAAAGAGAAACACCCCTACGGTGGGTGCGGTTAGGGATATAATTAGAGAGGATGTATCGTCAAAGATACATCCTCTCTGTTTGTTTTGCGGAAATTAATGTATGCGATTGTAGGGACGGGCGTCCTCGCCCGTCCGTTCTGCAAAAATAACAGAGATATAGTGAAACGCCCTCCAC
>JAZNTC010000190.1:0-1515 GCA_045591605.1 Acutalibacteraceae bacterium
GCTACGTGCCGTTTTTGCCGCTGTTGGCAAGGCTGGATACGATGCTTGCACGCGGCACCGTTGTGTTAGCCGTGGAAGGCGGCAGTGCGAGCGGCAAGACCACGCTGGCGGAGTTGCTTCGCACTCTGTATGACGCGACGGTCTTTCATATGGATGACTTTTTCCTGCGCGAGGAGCAGCGTACCCCCGAACGGTATGCGCAGGTGGGCGGCAACATCGACCATGAGCGCTTTTTGGATGAGGTGTTGCTCCCACTCAGCAAGGGTGAGTCTATCCACTATCGGCGGTTCAACTGTTCCACGCTTGCCGTTGAGCCGGCGGTGGAGATTCTTCCGAAAAAGCTTAGGGTAATCGAAGGAGCGTATTCGATGCATCCGGCATTGGCGGAATATTACGACTTTTCGGTGTTCTTGGATATTGATGCCGAGCTGCAAAAGGCACGCATCCGAAAACGCAACACACCGCCGATGGCACAGCGCTTTTTTGACGAGTGGATACCGCTCGAACGGGTGTATTTTTCCCAAATGCAGGTTAAAGAACGGTGCGATATGACGATCGTCATCCCCGAATAACAAAACAGGGCGACAGAGATGATTCTTTGTCGCCCTGCTGTTATACAAGGATGATTTCATTAGAAGCGGAATGATTCCCGTGAAAACCGATGCACCGATTCCAGAAGAAAAATGCGCGATTGTATGAAGATTATCAACGAAACAACGGCACCCAATACCGAGTGCGTGGGCGATGTGCTGATTGACAACGTTTTCGGTAGCCGCATCGTGGCAACCGCCAACAAGAGAGACGTATAAATCGTATACAAAAAAGAATATTTTGGTTGAAAAATCGGGAAATTGTGTTATAATGAAGACATAATCCGGTAAAGGGGGATTTTGTATGAAACTTGGCGTGTTATTCCGTGATGGTATGGTCTTGCAAAGCGCAAAACCCATCCGCATTTTCGGTGACGCCGAAGGAAGCGTATCGGTGACATTCGATGGCGAGACAAAGACGGTATCCGCTAAGGATGGCAAGTGGCTTGTTGAGTTTGATGCACGTGCTTACGGCGGTCCTTATGAGATGACGGTTGTCGGCGACGGCGAGACGGTTCGTGTCGGCGACATTATGGTCGGTGAGGTCCTTCTCTGTGCAGGCCAGTCGAACATCCAGTTTACCATGGGTGGCGAGGTTACGCCGCGCGGGCAGTATGTGGACGATGCACTTTTGCGTGTTTACACTTGCACAAGCATGGAGTTCCACGACATTCTTATCCCGAAGGGCACGTTCACGTCGGCGGATGGCTGGGTAAAGGCGAACCCCGATAGTATTGATAAACTGTCGGCGATCGGGTATCTGGTCGGCTTGGATCTGCGCCGCAAAAAGAACTGTGCGGTTGGCGTTCTTGTCTGCGCGCAGGGATCGTCGGCTATCCAGTCTTGGACGCATGAGCGGTACTTTGTGGGGGTCGATGAGCCGTTACAGGTTCACGAAACGCCGGATGTTTTCCCGACGTGGAAA
>JAZNTC010000191.1:0-20001 GCA_045591605.1 Acutalibacteraceae bacterium
AAGCGCTGTCGCAAATGCGACGGCGCTTTTTCGTTGTAATGAAAAGACACTCCCTTACGGTGGGTGGTCATAGGGATAAAATTGGAGAGGATGTATCGTCAATGATACATCCTCTCTGGTTGTTTTATGGAAATTGATGCAACTTGGAAAGTGGCTGTAACCCTTGGCCCCCTTGTCTAAAGGGGTGCTGTCCGGACATTGCCCGAAGTGAGTGCTGTAACAAGTGACTCCGGCAATGTCCCCGAGAATGCGCCTGGCGCATTCTCCCAACTTTTGTCGGCGAGGAGAAAATGACTGGGGTCGCATTCGCGAGCACTGCCTGCGGCAGATACAGCGAGCGATAAGCGAGTGCCGCGGTCGAAATTCGCCGAGCGAATGCGAGGTGCGCGAATTTCGGGCACCGCAAACGGATATTCTCTACGACCAAGATGGCGCTACGAAGGGACTCCCTCCGTCTTTTCCGTGGTTTGCACCACGGAAAATCCACCTCCCTCAACGAGGGAGGCTTGGGATTTCTCCAATCCCTATGACCACCCACCGTAAGGGAGTGTCTTTTGATTACAACGAAAAAGCGCCGTCGCATTTGCGACAGCGCTTTTTGCATAATTCGATTAGTGGTTCTTCTTTTCGAAGATGCCCAGCACGTCGATGAGGTCGGCATCGTCCACTGCGTTAGCAGAGGAGGTCACCGCCGCGCCGAACGCGTTGGTCGATTCGTTCGCCGTGCCGTCAAAGCCGGTGGCAATCACGGTGACGTACATCTCGTCGTTGAGCTTTTCATCCAATGCCACACCCCAGATGATGATCGCATCGGGATGCACCGCGCTGGAAATCATGGAGGAGGCGATATCCACGTCTTCCATATCGATGTCCGCCGACGCCGTGATGTTGATAATCACGCCGTGCGCACCGTCGATGGTGGTTTCCAGCAAGGGACTGGCGATGGCCTCCTTCGCCGCGTTCTCCGCTTTCTCCTTGCCTTCCGCGTGGCCGACACCCATGTGGGCATAGCCGGCGTCCTTCATGATCTGGGTGACGTCCGCAAAGTCCAGATTGACCATCGCGTTGGTCTTGATGAGCTGGGAAATGCTCTGCACGCCCTGGCGCAACACATCATCCGCCATGTCGAACGCGTTGTTCAGGGTGATGCGCACTTCGCTCACCTGCTTCAAACGCTCGTTGGGGATCACGATCAAGCTGTCCACGTGCTCACGCAGAGTGGCAATACCCGCCTCTGCCTGCTCCATGCGCTTGCGGCCTTCAAACAGGAAGGGTTTCGTCACGATACCTACCGTGAGAATGCCCATATCGCGCGCAATTTCCGCCACCACGGGAGCCGCACCCGTACCGGTGCCGCCGCCCATGCCGGCCGTGATAAACACCATATCGGTGCCCTTCAAGGCATTAACGATCTCGTCGTGGCTTTCTTCCGCCGCGCGCTGACCCTTTTCGGGGTTAGCACCGGCACCCCAGCCGTGGGTGAGTTTTTCACCGATCTGGATCTTCATCGTCGCCTGCGAACGGTTGAGCGCCTGACGGTCGGTATTGACCGCCACAAATTCCACGCCTGCCACGCCGGAGCGCACCATGCGATCCACCGCGTTACCGCCGCCGCCACCGACACCGACCACTTTTATTTGAATACCGTCCATAAATTCGTCATCCAACCGAAAAACCATTGCTTTTTCCTCCTGCTAAATATTAAAATCCGTAGAATTTACAATTACACTGCTATCATTCTACCATAGGTAAACGATAAATTCAACTGGTATTTCCGCTTTTTTTCAAAAAATTTTTTTAAAGCAAAAAAGACCGATACACATCGGTCTTTTTTACCTTCACGTTATTCTTCCGCGCCCTCTTCGGGGGCGGTGGTGGTCGTGGTCGTGGTGGTCAACAAATCCTGCGGCGTAAACACCGCCATGGTGCCGCCTTCCGAAAACGAGCTGACGTCCAATTGCCCGGTCGCGTGTTCACCGTATTGCTTTTCCACACCCGGCAAGGCGGACATCACCACCCCGATCTCATGAGTGAGGTTGGAATCGTTGCCGAGTTTAATGGTGATGCGGTTGTTCCACCGCAAACGCAGATCACTCTTATTCGTCAGATCGATCTCGCCCACACCAAACAGCCCATGCTCCTGAAATGCCGAGAGCAACTCGTTCACGATTGCCAGCGAACGGTCATCCAGCACCACTTCGCCCACCACGTTGCTGAGCGCCTCGGCTCCTTTCAGATACAGTTGCTGCGGCGGGCGGTCGGATTCCACGGGAAAGGCTTCCAGCAACCGTCCGTTTTCTCCCACCGCCAACCATTGACCAAAGCCGTACAGCACACCGATGGCATCGGTTTCCACCACACGGATCTCAAAGGTGGAAAAGGAGGTTTTGGTCACGGTGGCTTCTTTAATGTACGGGAATGCCGCCACCACTTTATCGGCCGCTTCCACGCGGTTGACCGACCACACGCTCTGCCCCACGGACAGGCCGCTTTGTTGAATGATGGCATCGTGTAAGTAACGGGTATCCCCCACCACCGTGATCTCTTTTATGCCGAACAGCGCCGCTTTGTCACGGCCCGGATCGCGCTCGCTCTTAATGGCCGCATCGACCAGCAGATTCGCCACGATCAACAGCACGATCATGCCGAGCAGGATCCACATCATTTGAAAGCGGCTGACACGTCGCTTCTTTTTCACTTTGGTTGCTGTCTGCTGCGCCATGTTCCGCCTCCGTTCGTTTCACATTCCCACCGCACGCTGTGAGCGATGCAGTCAACTGTTCATATCCTCTGTCCAAATGGTGCAATTCGTCGATCACGCTGACCCCTTGTGCCGCCAGCGCCGCCACCACCAGTGCCGCACCGCCGCGCAGGTCAGTGCAGGACACCCCTGCACCAAACAAGGTCGGGCGCCCTTCCGCCACCGCCACGCGATCCTCCACTTTGAGGCACGCGCCCATACGCCGCAACTCGCCTGCGTATTTGTAACGGCTTTCAAAAATGGTTTCCACAAACACACTCGTCCCCTCTGCCACGCAACACATGGCAAGCAGGGGGGCCGCCGCATCGGTGGGAAAACCGGGATACGGCATGGTGCGCACCGTGCGCACGCGCCGCAAGCGCGGAGGCGCCGCCAGCAACAGCGCATCCCCCCACAAGCGTGGGCGACACCCCGCCTCTTCAAACGCAGGGAGCACCGGCATCAGATGTTCAGGTTCTATGTTCTGCAATATCAGCGTGCCGCCGGTTGCGGCAGCCGCCGCCATGTAGGTCGCCGCCTCGATGCGGTCGGGAATTACGCGGTGTGCACACCCGTGCAGTGTGGGCACACCTTCCACCGTGACCGTGCCTTCGCCTGCACCGCTGATCTTGGCACCGCACCGATTCAAGAAAGCGCACAGATCACAAATTTCGGGTTCTCGCGCGGCGTTGCGCAACACCGTTGTGCCACGGGCGGTTGCCGCCGCGATCAACACGTTTTCGGTCGCACCCACGCTGGGGAACGGCAAGGTCACCGCCGCCCCGTGCAAGCCTTTCGGCGTGCGGCAACGCAACTGTCCGAACTCCTCTTCAATCACCGCACCCATACGTCGCAATGCCGCCAAATGCAGGTCGATGGGACGCGGACCGAGTTCGCATCCACCGGGAAAGGTGAGGGTCGCTGCCCCCACACGCGCCAAAATCGCGCCCAAAAACACAATGGATGAGCGCATCTCACGCATCAGCGTTTCGGGTATGTCGCCGCGACACACAGTGGCGGCTTTCACCGCCACGGCATCGCCTTGGCGTGTCACCTCGCACCCGAGATGGCGCAAAATCCGCATCGCCACGTCCACGTCGGACAACTGCGGACAGTTGCGCAACACACATTCCGTCTTGGTAAGTAACGTTGCCGCCAACAGCGGCAGAGCACTGTTTTTTGCTCCGTGCACCGTCACGGTGCCGTTCAGTCGTCGACCGCCTTCAATCCGCAATCGATCCATATACCGCACTCCTTCGGCACCAGCCTGAAACTCAAAGCAAACGCTTTTGTTTCATCCTATGCCGCAAGGGCGCAGTGTGTTATTGTTTCATCAAAGGTTCAATCGCCGCCATAATGCGGTCGTCCACGTCGCGTATTGCCGCACGTGCCGCATTTTCGGCCATCTCACGCTGTTTTTCGGGGTGCGAAAGCACCGTTTGCAAGGCATCCCACAGCGCGTCGGCTGTCAGATCCTTTTCTTCAATGCAGAGTGCCGCCCCCTTGTTCACCAACGCCATCGCATTGTGGTATTGGTGATTTTCCGCCACGTACGGCGAGGGAATGAGAATGGAGGGCTTGCCTGCCACGGGCAATTCGGTGAGTGTCATCGCCCCGCAACGGGAAATCACCACGTCGGCCGCTGCCATACAACGCGGCATATCGTCTATGTAGTCGCGCACCCAGATGCCGTCGGCATGCTGCGGCACGTTTGCCGCCGCCAGCGCATCCACCGTTTGTGCATACCCTTGTTTGCCCGTTGCGTGAATGTGTTGCAACGCGCCCTCTTTGTGACTGCGCGCCAACACCTCTGCCATCGTTTCGTTGATGCGCCGTGCACCCAAACTGCCGCCCACCGACAACACGAGCGGACGGTCATCCAGCCCCAATTCGTGGCGCGCGGTGGCACGATCCATCGATTGAAATCCCTGATGAATGGGATTGCCCGTCACCGTTACGCGGGCTTCGGCAGGCAGATACTTGCGCGCCGCTTCATCGCACAGCATGATCACGTCGGCATATTTTGCCAGCATCTTCACCGTCATGCCGGGAAACGCGTTGGATTCGTGCACCGCCACGGGAATACCCATGCGCGCCGCCGCACGCAGGATCGGACCGCTCACGTAACCACCCGTACCGATGGCAATATCGGGTTGAAACTCTTTCAAAATGCGTTTGCACGCGGAGGTCGCCGTCACGGCACACCACGCCGCCGCCGCGTTGCGCCCCACGTTTTTCAAACTCAATTTGCGCTGAAATCCGCGCACGTCCACCGTTTTCAGGGTGTACCCTGCCGCAGGGACCAGACGTTCTTCCATTCGTCCGCGTGCGCCGACAAACAGAAATTCCGTATCGGGATATTTTTTGCGGATCAACGCGGCAATCGCCAAGGCAGGATTGATGTGTCCGCCCGTGCCGCCGCCCGTCATAAGCACACGCATAGTGATTACTCCTCGATCAAATCTTGATGCAGTCGGTTTTGCCCACGGGACACCGATAAAATAATGCCCATCTGCGAAAGCAACATAACCAGCGACGTGCCACCGTAACTGAAGAACGGCAGACTGATGCCGGTGTTGGGAAACAGGTTGGATACCACCGCCAAGTTGAGCGCCACCTGCAAACCGATCTGCGCGGTGAGCCCAATGGCAAGCATAAATCCAAACTTATCCTTCGCTTTCATGGCAATGGCAAATCCGCGCCACATCAGCACGGCAAACAGCAAAATGATGATGACAGCGCCCACAAAGCCCAACTCTTCGCACACCACCGCAAACACGAAGTCGTTTTGCGGTTCGGGCAAAAAGAGGTGCTTTTGCCGCGAGTTGCCGAGCCCCTGCCCAAGCAGGCCGCCCGAGCCGATGGCATACAGCGATTGCACCGTTTGCCACGCTTGGTCGCGCATCGGACCGGCATAACTTTCAAACGGTGCAAGCCACACGTCCACACGGTCGCGTTCATATCCCATCACGAACACCATCACGTACACCGCGATGGCACCCAAGATGAGAAGTCCCACCAAATACCGTATGCGTGTGCCGCCCACAAACATCATAACCAGACCGATCAAGGCAAGCAAAATCGTGCCCGACAGGTGCGGCTCGATCATAACCAGACCGCACACCACCGCCAAAATGCCGAGGAACAAAAAGAAACCGACGCCTATGGTCTTCATCTTTTTCTGATTGAGTGCGATCATGTGTGCAAACAGCACGATAAGCGCAAATTTTGCCACTTCCGACGGCTGAAACTGACCGATACCGGGCAAACGGATCCAACGCCGTATACCGCTGGCGGAAGGCAACATCAACACGATGATCAGTAGCGCGAAGGCGATGCCCATAAGCGGAAGTGCCGCTTTGTGCCACCAGTGATAGTCCACGCAGGAACACGCCAGCATGGCAACCACGCCGATGAGCGCAAAGATCATCTGTTTTTTAATGTAAAAATAACTGTCTCCGTCGTTGTAATACGCATACACGAAACTGGCGGAGAACATGCAAATCAGTCCGACCGACAGAATCAACAACAACACGATCAAGAACGGCATATCAAAACCGCCCACGGCCAACAAGCCGTATTTCCGTTTCTTTTTGGGACGTGGCGCCGTCTTTGCGGCACTTTCGGGCGTTGCCATCTGCGATCACCTCCTGAAAAGCGTGTGCAACTATACTCTCAATTATGCATACCACGACAAAAGCAAAGCGGCAATACCGCCCAGCAACGTCACGGCGGAAAACACCGCCACGATGGTGTTTTCCTTCCATCCGCACATCTCGAAATGATGGTGAATGGGACTCATTTTGAACAGCCGTTTGCCGTGTGTCAATTTGAAATACGACACCTGCAAAATGACCGACAAGGTTTCACAAATATACACGATACCCACGGGAATGAGCAACAGCGGTTGCCCGATGCCGAATGCCACGGCACACAGTGCACCGCCCAACGCGAGCGACCCGAAATCCCCCATGAACACACGCGCCGGATGCAAGTTCCACACAAGGAATCCCAAAATGCCGCCGATCAAGGCCGAGGCAATCATCCCCTGCCCCATCTCACCGTAATAGCCGCAAAGCACCGTGAGCGGCACCAGCGCAATCACCGTGATACTGCCGCACAAACCGTCCACGCCGTCGGTGATGTTCACCGCATTGGTGGCACCGACAATGATGAAAATCCCCAGCGGAAAGAACCACAACCCGAGGTCACGTTCCCCTAAAAAGGGAATATGTATGCGACTGCCGCCTGCCAAGTAGAGCGAGGCGATGTAACTTGCCGCCACCACCAGTTGCAACACCAGTTTTTGGCGTTCGGTTAGCCCCAGATTGCGCTTTTTCACCACTTTTATGAAGTCATCCGCAAAGCCGATGGCACCACAACCGAAGATGAGCAACACCCCTGCCACGAAACGGGTGATGGTGTTGTTGGAACGGAAGATCGCCATGGCCGACCCCTGCGGTGCAACAAAGCACCACAGCGGCACGGCAATCGCCAGCGCTACTGTCATACCAAGCAAAAACAGCATGCCGCCCATCGTGGGGGTTCCCTGCTTTTTCTTATGCCACGAAGGACCGATTTCCCGAATGGTCTGCCCAAAATGCAATTTGTGCAACCACGGAATGATCCAACGACCTGCCAATGCACTCACCGCAAAGGCAATCAATGCCGTAACGGCGAAACCGCCGATCTGCCGTATATCCATTTTTACACTCCCCTTATAACAAGGATTCCGCCACGATCTCACGTTCGTCCAGATGGATCACACCGTCTGCCAAGATCTGATACGTTTCGTGACCTTTTCCTGCCAACAACACCGTGTCGCCCGGCTTGGCCGCCGCCAACGCCGCGTGAATGGCACGGGCACGGTTTTCTTCCACAATATACGGCGTGTTTTCTTCCTTCACACCCACTAAAATCTCTTCAATGATCGCCATCGGCTCTTCCGAACGCGGATTGTCCGAGGTCACCACCAAGCGATCGGAACACCGCGCCGCAATGCGCCCCATTTTGGGACGTTTGGTGCGGTCGCGATCGCCGCCGCATCCAAACACCGTGATGAGATCCCCTGCACAGCACTCTTTCAAGGTGCGGCAGATGTTTTCCAGACCGTCGGGAGTGTGCGCGTAATCGATCACCACCGTGACCCCTTCGGGGCCGGGCACGATCTCCGCACGTCCTTTCACACCGCGCGCTTCTTCCAACGCCGCCGTCACGGTGGCAAGCGGAAACCCGAGCGACAGCAAACACGCCGCCGTAGCCAGCGCGTTATACACCGAAAACATACCGGGAATGGCGAATTTCACCGCGGCTTCGCCCTCGCCCGTCTGCAACAGAAAATCCACGCCGTCGGGGCGTGCCGCAATGTTACGGGCAGCAAAATCCGCCGCGCCCTTTGCCGAGAAGGTGTACAGCGGCACCGCAACCCCTTCGCTCATCGCCGTCGCCCACGCGTCATCTGCATTGACGACCGCCAGCCGCGCTTGGGAAAACAGGCGCTTTTTCGCCTGCATATACGCTTCCATCGTGCCGTGATAATCCAGGTGGTCCTGCGTTAAATTCGTGAAGATCGCGGCATCAAACACGCACCCTTCCACACGGTCCTGACAGAGCGCGTGGGAGGACACCTCCATCACCGCATAGGTGCACCCTTCCGCCACCATAATGGCGAGTATGCTTTGCAGTTCGTAGGGATCGGGGGTGGTGTGTCCCGAAGGGAGCACACGTTCACCGATCATATTTTGAATCGTGCCGAGCAGACCCACCTTGTGTCCGCAAGCGGTGAGAGCCGCTTTGAGCAACCACGTGACAGTGGTTTTTCCGTTGGTGCCCGTCACACCGATCAGGTGCAAATCTTTGGCAGGGTCACCAAACCAGTGGGCACACATCTGTGCCCACGTTTTACGGGTGGAGGGCACGGTCACTTCGTTTGCCAATCCCTGCGGCACTTGTGTGATCACCACCGCCGCACCTTTTTCCAGTGCATCGGCGGCATACACGTGCCCATCCTGCGCCGTGCCGCTGATGCACACGAATGCAAATCCGCGTTCCACACGGCGCGAATCGCAGGTGATGCCCGTGATCTCACGGTCCTCAATCGGCAACGCGCTATCCAACAACTGTGATAACAGCATCATAATTCTTCCCCTATCCTTTACTCGATCGCATCGGCGTAGATGAAGTTCACGGTCACCACCGTGCCGCGCGCCACTTCGGTTTCGGGTGCCAGACTTTGGGTGGATACACGCGGATCGCCTACCGCACCGCTGACAAGACCCTTGATGAGGATGTTGATGCCGGCATCCGCGGCGGCTTTGTTCACCTGCGAGAGTGTCATATCCTTGAAGTCGGGCACGACCGCCGTGCGGTTGACTTCGGCGCTGTCGGTATACAGCACCACCTGGCCACCCTTCGGAATGGTGGTGCCGCCTTCGGGCACCTGGCGCAACACCGTGTTGCCTTCTCCCACGATGTAGTATTCCAATCCCTGACTGCGAATCAGCGACGTGGCGGTGTTGATCTCTTTGCCTGTCACGTTGGGGGTCGCACTGTTCATATTCGCCAACTCGGCTTCGGTGTATACCGGCTCGATGCCAAGATACGGCAGGGTATCCGCCAAAATCTTCTGTGCCACCGGTGCCGAAATGGTGCCGCCGTAACGAATGTACGTCTGCGGTTCATCCAGCACCACCAAAATCGCCACCTGCGGATCGTCGGCAGGGGCAAATCCGGCAAAGGATGCCCACACGTTGCGATCCTCGGGGTTTTCCGTCTTATCCGACGTACCCGTTTTGCCTGCCACACGGTAACCTGCGACATACGCGTTACGTGAACCGCCGCCGTTGACCGACGCCGCCAACATCGCGCTCACACGGGAGGCGGTGTCTTCCGAAACCACCTGACGGCGCACCGTCGGGGTGGTGGTTTTCACCACGTTTCCGGCACTGTCCAGCTGCTCTGCCACCACGTAAGGGGTCATCAGATCGCCACCGTTTGCCACCGCGGAAATGGCGGTGATCATTTGAATCGGCGTGATTTTGAAAGTCTGACCGATGGAGTTGGTGGCAAGCGACACGTCGCCCATCGTATCGTCGTAATAGAGTGCCGATGTCACCTTGGATTCGCCCAGCATATCGATGCCCGTGAGTTCGGTGAACCCGAATCCCACGAAATATTTGAAGAAGTTTTTCGCGCCGACCGAAAGACCCAGGTTCATAAACGCCGGGTTGCAGGAATTGGAAATCGCCTGCGCAAAGGTTTGTGTGCCGTGGGAGGACGGATACACGTGGCAGTTCATCTTGCGCCCCAACACCGTGAGCGAACCGTTGCAGAAAAAGCTCGTATTTTCGTTCGCGACACCCTCTTCAATACCCATGCAGGAGGTGAACACCTTGAACACCGAACCGGGTTCATAGAAATCGTATACCACTTTGTTGTTCCATTGCTTTTGCAATGCCGCCTGACGTGCCGCGGATTCCTCATCCCCTGCCAGCGTGGCAATTTCTGCCAACACGTCGGGGTCTGTAATGGTGAACGGATCGTTGGGATCGTAATCCCCCTTCACCGCCAGTGCCAGAACAGCCGCCGTTTTCACGTCCATCACCACCGCAAAACCGCGGTTGGTGCAACCGGTGGCTTTCACCGCCTCTTCCAGATACTTTTCCGCATAGTGCTGGATCGTCTGGTCGATGGTCAGCACCAGGCTGTGACCGTCGGTGGCATCAATGGTTTTTTCGTAACTCAAGGTATTGGGCATCTGTTCGCCCCACCCGTTTTGGGTGGTGATCACGCGGCCTGCCTCGCCGGCAAGCGCCCCTTCATACATCGCTTCCAGACCATACAGACCCGTGCCCTCCGCACCCGTGAAGCCGAGCACGGTGGAGGCAAGCGTGCCGTAAGGATACACACGTTTGTAGTCGGTGATCACGCGGAACACGCCGCCCATCTCGTTGTCCGACACCCAGGTAGCCAGTTTTTCCACCTCGGCACGCGGAATTTTCTTTTTTACATATTCAAATTGGGAATAGGTTTTGGTCGTCTTTTGGTAAAGCGCATCCCGATCCACTTCCAGCAATGCAGACACATCATCCGCGATCTTGGCACGGTCCGCATCCGTTTGGATCGCCGCCGGAGACATGATGACCGTCCACACCAGTTGCGATTCCGCCAGGGTATTGCCGTTGCGGTCATAGATCTTGCCGCGGTTAGGAGAGGTCACGGTGTCGCTGAGCTGTTGTGCCACC
Source organism: Acutalibacteraceae bacterium (assembly GCA_045591605.1). GTDB lineage: Bacteria > Bacillota > Clostridia > Oscillospirales > Acutalibacteraceae > SIG588. The sequence continues at coordinate 10,984 of JAZNTC010000191.1, forward strand.
GCGTTTTGTTGCAGGTTATCCCCCTCCATGATCTGCCAATGGAACAACTGCGCGATCACGCCGCCGAAGGCGATGACGACGATCATCAGCAACACGACGAGCGAGCGCAGTTTCATGCTGCGAAGCGGTGCACGGGTATTCATCTCGAGGGTGGTCTTTTTATCGAGATCGGCCATGGCGAGCGTCCTTTCTTGTTAGGGTGAGCAGTCAAACCCGAACTCCGTTTTGGGAAGGCGGATTTTCGCTCATCCATTGTTAAAATACTCGCCAATACGGGAGTATTGGCTGCGTTTTTGCCGCGGCTGAACAAAAATCCGCTCTTTCCAAAATCTGCGACCTCAAAGCGAGGAGATTTTGAGGGATTTTTGTTTCGGTCGGGCAAAGTAATGCTTTCCGCCTTACGAGAACGAACGAGACAAAAAGCACCAAAATATACCGCTTTGAGGCGGGTTCGGGTTTAATTGCTCACCCTAAATCGTGTAAAAAGCGCAAAAGAGAGTTGAGGTATAGACATCTCAACTCTCGATGGATCTTGCAAAAACGCGTGAGCGTCTCTTACAAATACTATTACGCAGACGGCGAAGAAATACCGCCTTACTCAAACAAATATTTGACCCAATGGAAGAAGTTGCCGATACCTGCCGCAACGGTTTCAAAGAATCCTTCTTCCCCTTCGTCCGCAACCTCCAGCTTGTCACCGGCTTCCACCGTGATGTACTGCAGTTGATAGTTGTCGATCTTTTGCATCCCGTTGGCGGTGGCATAGGCATCCACCTGCTCCGCCGAAGTCTGGGTGGCCAGTTCGTTCGACAAACGAATGGTCTCGCTTTCCAGAATATCCAACGTTTCCTGCTTTTGGATGATCTCGTCGTTGATCTCGGTGATCTGCACACGGTTGAAGATCATCAGCGCCACCACCGCACACACGGCGGTGGTCACAAGCAAGGTCACCGCCACATTCACAATGGATTGCAGGCGAACGGCACGGCGGTTCACCTTTTGCTGTTTCTTGGTGGGCCCAACCACCTCAAGATGGGCGGGACGCTCTTCAAACAGCGAAAGGTCATACGCTTCGGTACCGTGTACCGGCGCTTGCATTGCCATATCGCATCCCGTCCTTTCGTTACATTTTGTCTTACTTTGCGTGCAGTCGCTCCACACAGCGGAGTTTGGCACTGCGGCTGCGCGGATTGTCCGCCAGTTCTGCCGCCGAAGCCTCCAAGGGTTTTCCCACCGGGGCGGCGGCCGGTGTTTTGCCGCACACGCACACAGGGAATTCGCGCGGACAGGTGCATCCCTGCCGCCACGAGGCAAACCGTTGTTTCACAATGCGGTCTTCCAACGAGTGAAAGGTGATGACCGCCAACCGTCCGCCGTCTTTCAAACAGTCAAACGCGGTGTCCAGCGCTTCGGACAAGCGATCCAGTTCGCCGTTGACCGCGATACGCAATGCCTGAAACACACGCCGTGCAGGGTGTCCGTCCCGTCGGGCGGCGGCCGGTACGGCATCGCGAATGATGTCGGCCAGTTGCGTGGTGGTAAGAATCGGCGCCGTTTGCCGTGCCGCCACCACCGCGCGTGCAATGCGAGGCGAAAACTTTTCCTCGCCGTAATCGTAAAAGATTTTGATCAATTCCGCTTCCGATAAGGTGTTCACCAGATCGGCGGCGGTCGTGCCGCTTTGGCTCATACGCATATCCAGCGGCGCTTCCATGTGATAGGAAAATCCACGTTCCGCCGTGTCCAACTGGTGGGAGGACACGCCGATATCCAGCAAAATGCCGTCCACCGCCGCAATATCGAGCGACCGCAACACGTCGTCCATCTGTGCGAAGTTGGAACGCACCACCGTGGCAGGCAACCCTTTGAGCCGTGCCGATGCCGCTTCAATGGCATCGGGATCTTGATCCAAGGCGATCAACCGTCCCGTTTTGAGCCGTGATGCGATTGCGAAGGAATGTCCGCCGCCGCCGGCCGTGCCGTCCAGATAGATCCCATCGGGTTGAGGATCCAGCACCGACAGCGTTTCATCCAACAGAACCGGGCGATGATACCCCGAAACCTCCTGCGGCACCGCGCTTCCTCCTTTAGAATCCGAGTTCAATGAACTTTTCTTCGAGCGCTTCATCGGTCATCGCGTTTTCGCGTTCGGTCAAGCGTTCGGTATTCCAGATCTCGGCGTGGTTGCCTGCGCCGATGACTGTCACATCCTTTTCCAAGAAGCCGTATGCCACCAAGTGTTTCGGCAACAGGATACGCCCTTGCGCATCCAATTCCACGTCGATGGCATTGGAGGAGAGGGTACGCTGCAGGTCACGCGCTTTGGAGACCGGCAGAGCGTTGATGCCTTCCATCAATTTGTCCCATTCCTCAAACGAATACAGGGAGATACAATGATCCAGCACGGCGGCGGCAATAAATCCGCTGCCCAATTTGTCGCGGAACTTCACCGGCACGAACACGCGCCCTTTGGCATCCACCGTGTGTTGATACCGTCCGTAAAATCCTTTGGTCACTGTTTCTCCCTCCTTACTCTCGTCATTTTCAACCGCGTTTTCAATCCAAGTTTCTTCTGACTTTTCAGCCGATTGTTGAAAACCGCGTTTTCAATCCAAGTTTCTTCTGGCTTTTCAGCCGATTGTTGAAAACGGGTTGAAAAGGTGGAAAACCTCCACTTTTCTCCACTTTGATGGGTTTCGGGTGCACTTTCCCCCACCACATGACTATTATACCCACTTCTGCGTAAAATTGCAAGCCTTTTGACATAAAATTTTTTAGTTTTCTTTTGGTGCTTTTTGCCAAAAATGACGGACAACATTTTTTGCTCGTATTTTGGTATTGCAAAGGTCAAAAAAATGTGCTATTCTGCATATATAAACATTAAAAACGGGGGGATCTCTATGAATTTTCGTCGAATAGTCGCCATTCTGTTGGCGCTCGTCTTGCTGTTATCCGTCACACCGTTCACCTTTGCCGTCACGGCAAAGGAAGAGGAGGAGTGGGACACGACGTATCTCGTGGGTAACATCCCCTACACACTCACGAAAGATTTTTCGGTCGGTACGTCTATTGTGGTGGGAAAAAGCTTCGCCCCCATCGACGCTTCCAAGCACAACCCGGCCACCTTGTCGTTGGCGATGGACATCACCGTCCAAAACTTCACCAACCCCGGCGACGTGTCGCCGTTGACGATGGCCGGCGGTCAGATTGAATTGACCTCGTCGGGCGGAAACGACAGGAACGAAGCAAACTACTCCGTCTCCCAACTGCAATGGCGCGAAGGCACGTATGAATATCTCATTCCTCTCTCCCTCTTCAGCACCACGGGCGGCGCATTGGATCTCTCGGCCATCAACTACATGCGTATTTACATAATCAACTGGCCTGACGATGTGACCGATCGCATGCGCATCGCGGTGACAAACGTGCGCATTGTGGACACGGCGAGTGCGCCCGTGTTGCCCACTCTGTTTTCGGACAATATGATGTTCCAGCAGAATAAACCGATGAACCTGTGGGGTTTTGGCGAGGAGGGCAGCGCCGCGACCGCCACCCTCCACAAAGGGGACACCTTGTTGGAAACCAAGACCGCCACGGCCGATGAGAACGGGCGTTGGGATCTGTCCTTTTCCGCGCGTAAAGGCGGCTATGACACCTACACCATTCGCATTAAAATGGACGATTACGAATGGGAGATTCACAACGTAATCGTGGGTGAACTGTGGATCGCGTGCGGTCAATCCAACATGGAACTGCAGATCGGTCGCGATATGGATGTCACCGCCATTTTGAAGGATGCCACCAACGAAGCCATTCGCGTGTACTGTGAACCGTTGCGCGCCAACGGCGGCAGTGCGCTGGTGGATCCTGCTCAAGACATACCCGGTGCGTATTGGTGCCTCGGGAACAACACGGGGGCGCTTTCCAACGTGTCCTCCATCGCCTATACCTTCGCCAAAACGTTGCAAGAAGAATTGGACGTGCCGGTGGGTATCATCAATGCGGCGTTGGGTTCCACAACGATTGAAGCGTGGCTCTCGCGTGAAGCGATCGCCGAAAACGCCGCGTTACGCACCGCGTTGCAAAACCTCGGCAAATACTACGACGAAGAGCATTGGCCCTCCACCCCGGGCAGTATGTCCACGTGGTATAACGCCAAGATCGGTCCTCTCGCCGATATGAACATTGCCGGCACAATCTGGCACCAAGGCGAAAGCAACAACAATTATTCGGAGATGTACGACGATGCCATTGCGGTCTTGAAACGCAGTTGGGGCGATGTCTTTGGCTTTGAAGGCGAAGAAATGCCGCTTATCTTTGCACAGATCTCACCCTACAACTACGGCATCGGCGAAGCCACCATCGGCTACCTTTCGGAGTTCATGGAACGCGGCTGGGCGGTGTGCGATCCCAAAACTACCGCGATGCTCCCCCTGTATGATCTGCCGCTCGAGCACATGCGCGGCACCGACACCTCCGACCCGATCCATCCGCGTACCAAGACCCCCGTGGGCAAACGGTACGCGCTGGCGGCGCTGAACATGATGTATGGCGGCAAGGGCGAATTTACCGCGCCCGTGTTCAAATCCTTCGAAGTGAAGGACAATGCGGTGTTTGTCACCTTTGATCGCGTGGGTGCAGGGCTCCGCTCCCTCGACGGCGGCGATCTGCACGGCTTCACCGTTGCCGACGAAGACGGAGTTTACGTCAACGCCCGTGCCGAAGTCGTGGATGCCGACACCGTGAAGGTGTGGAACAACTACGTGAATGCACCCACCGCGGTGATGTATGCGTTCGACGACTTCGCCCAAGCGGCCAACCTTGCGAACGCGGACGGCATTCCGGCCTCCCCCTTCCGCACCGCGCAACCAAACGATACGGTGAACAATCAAGACCGTACTGTCACCCGTTTTGTGGCACAGGATTGGATGTATGCCGACCGCGACGTGTGGGTATACGATGAGAGCAACACCGCACACTATAAATACGGCTACCGTCCCTCCTTCACGGTGAACGGCGGTCGCTATTCCTACGATACCACCATCCGTGCCGAAGGTGTCGCCTCCTTGCGTATGGAATACAGCGGCAACTTCACCGTGTCCCCCATCCTCACCTATCCGCAGGTGAAAAAACAAAAATGGGGCAACTTCAAAACGCTGTCGGTCAGTCTGCTTAACCCCACGGAGAAAGCGGTCACCCTCTCGCTCACCTTGACGAGCGGCAGCAAGACCTACAACGTGCCGTTGTTGGACGGCACGACCGAGCTCACGCTCGCCCCCAACCAAACGAAGTTTGCGGTGTATACCTTTGATTTGAGGGGCATCACGCAAAACGGTACCGCCGCGTTCAACCCGCCCGCCGTGTTGAACACCGTTTCCACCTTGAACTTCAACGGCACTGTGGAAGGCACCGGCGCCGTGTTCTTCGATGCGTTCTCCTTCGGTTTAACCGATGCAGTCACGGCGGATGCCGAACTGAACAACCAAGCCCCCACGGTGATCGCGACCTACAACGATCTCTGGAATGCCATTCAAGAGGCTTCAAACAAAGATCCGGAAAACTACACGGTGGAATCGGGCGAACGCCTGCGCTTGGCGCTCGAAAAAGCGAACGCCACCTATGACCGCAATCCGCCTGCCACGCTGTTGGAAGTGACCGATGCATTGATCGAGTTGAACACGGCAATGCGTGAGTTGGAACTCCTGCCGCCCATTCTGTTCGACCTCGGTGACGTGGATGAAAACGGCGAAATCGATTCCACCGATGCCCGTCTCACCTTGCAATACGCCGTGGGTAAGATCGGCGCGACGAAGCTGAACGTGGCACTTGCCAACGTGGACGGCAAAAACGAAGTAGACTCCACCGATGCCCGTCTGATTTTGCAGTACGCGGTGGAAAAAATTCCAGCCTTCCCGTCCAAAAAGTAACCCTTGTAATTTCCAAAAAATCTGCTACAATATAAGAAGTATTTTCTATGTTAGGAGTTTTTTCCGTGGACACCCGAAAACCCAAGTTTTATTTAACCACCGCCATCGCCTATGCGTCCTACAAGCCGCATTGCGGCAACTGTTACGACATCGTGCTGGCGGATGCGATTGCACGCTATAAACGGCTGTGCGGTTATGATGTGCATTTCCTCACCGGTTCGGACGAACACGGCCAGAAGATTGAGGACGCCGCCCGTGAGCAGGGCATGACTCCTCAGACTTATGTGGACGGTATGTCGGCGCAGATCAAAGCGGTGTGGGATTCGCTCAACGTGACCTACGACCGTTTCATCCGCACCACAGATGACGACCACGTAAAGGCGATTCAAGCCATCTTCAAAAAGCTGTATGATCAAGGCGATATTTACAAGAGCGAGTACGAAGGCAAATATTGCGTGCCGTGCGAATCCTTCTTTACCGCCTCGCAACTCAAAGACGGTTGCTGTCCCGATTGTGGTCGTCCCGTGACCGATGCAAAGGAAGAAGCGTATTTCCTGCGCCTTTCGAAATATCAAGATCGTCTGTTGCAATATTACGAGGAGAATCCCGACTTCTTCCAGCCGGAATCCCGTAAACACGAGATGATCAACAACTTCTTGAAACCCGGTCTGGCAGATCTGTGCGTGTCCCGTTCCTCCTTCACATGGGGTATTCCCGTGGAGTTTGATCCGCGCCACGTCACCTACGTGTGGTTGGATGCGCTGTCCAACTACATCACGGGCGTGGGGTATCATCCCGACGGTTCCAATGAACTGTACAGCCGTTACTGGCCGGCCGACCTGCACGTCATCGGCAAGGATATCGTGCGGTTCCACACCATTTACTGGCCCATCATTCTGATGGCGCTGGGCGAGCCGTTGCCAAAACAGGTGCTCGGACATCCGTGGCTGCTGTTCGGCGAGGATAAGATGAGCAAATCCAAGGGTAACGTGGTGTATGCCGATGAACTGGCGGTGCGTTTCGGCACCGATGCCGTGCGTTACTACCTTCTCTCCGAGATTCCCTTCGCACAAGACGGCAACATCACCTATGAAGCCTTTATCGCGAAGTTCAACACCGACCTTGCAAACACTCTGGGCAACCTGGTCAACCGTTCCATCGCCATGACCAACAAGTATTTCGGCGGCACGGTGGCACGTCCCACCGCCGTGGATCCGTTGGATAAGGATCTGCGTGCCGCGGTGGCAACGGCGGTGAAGGAGTTTACCGCTCGTATGGACACCTATCACAACGCCGATGCGGCGGATGCCGTGATGACCTTGGCACGCCGTTGCAACAAGTATATTGACGAAACTGCCCCGTGGGTGCTGGCGAAAAACGAAGCGGATCATCCGCGTCTGGCCGCCGTGCTGTACAACCTCTTGGAAAGCATCCGCGTGCTGGGTATTCTCATCGCGCCGTTTATGCCTGCCACCGCCGAAGCCATCTTCGGTCAGTTGAAGGCACCGCTCGACACGATGAATTACGATCATCTCGCCTTCGGCACGACCAACAGTTTCACGGTGGGCGAGGCAACCCCCTTGTTCCAGCGTTTGGATGCCGATAAGGTGTTGGCGGAACTGGAAGCGGAGTTGCAAGCCAAAATGAAAGCGGCGGCCGCCGCCAAGGAACCGGATGCACCGGAATTTGCCCCCATCCTGCCCGAAATCGCGTTTGACGAGTTCGGCAAGATCGACCTGCGTGTCGCCGAAGTGGTGGAGTGCGAACCGGTGAAAAAGGCGAAGAAACTCTTGAAACTCACGTTGGACGACGGCAGCGGCACACCGCGCACCGTGTGTTCCGGCATTGCCAAGTGGTACACCCCCGACGATTTGAAAGGTCGTCGCGTGGTGGTGGTGGCAAACCTGAAACCGGCCGTGCTGTGCGGCGTGGAATCGGCCGGCATGATTTTGGCCGCCGACACGTTGGATGAAAACGGCGAGGATGCCGCCCGTGTCCTGTTTGTGGACAACCTGCCGATCGGCAGTAAATTGCGCTAAACGAAAAAGCACCCCATCGGGGTGCTTTTTTACAAAGGAGTACCTATGATTTTTGATTCTCACGCCCATTACGACGACACGGCATTTGCAGCGGATCGCGACACCCTGCTCACCACGTTTCCCGAAAGCGGTGTGGTGGGGGTGATAAACGCGGCATCCGATCTGGATTCCGCGCACCGCTCGCTGGCAATGGCCGAACAATATCCCTTCCTGTATGCCGCCGTGGGCATTCACCCCGAAGCGGCAGACACCTTCTCACCTGCCGTGTTGCCCACGTTGGAGTCGCTGGCGGCGCATCCGCGGGCGGTGGCAATCGGGGAGATCGGGCTCGATTACCATTGGGAGGAAAACCCTCCGCGCGACTGCCAAAAAGCCTGCTTTGAAGCGCATTTGACACTTGCCAATCGTTTGTCCCTGCCCGTCATCGTGCACGACCGCGATGCCCACGAGGACACGCTCGCCCTGCTGAAACAGCACCGCCCAAACGGCGTGCTTCACTGCTTTTCGGGCAGTGTGGAGATGATGCGTGAAGCAGTGGCGCTGGGGATGTACATCGGGCTTGGTGGCGCGGTGACCTTCAAAAACGCGCGCCGTCCGCTGGAAGTGGCGGCCGCCGTGCCGCTTGACCGCCTGTTGCTCGAAACAGATGCGCCGTACATGGCACCCGTCCCCTGCCGCGGTCATCGGTGCGATTCGCGCATGATCGCCCACACCGCCGACGTGATTGCCGCCGTGCGCGGCATGGCGGTGGAGGAGTTGTTACAAGCCACTGTCGAAAACACCTGCCGTTTATTTGGCATCGGCTATTGACCTTCGTCTTTTTTTCCTTTATAATATATAAGATGAGGTGAGGATATGAAAATATTGATTACCGGTGCCAACGGCTTTGTGGGGAAGAACCTTGCCGAAGCACTTAAAAACATCCGTGATGGCAAAGACAAATCTCACCCTGTCGTTACGGTGGACAAGTTGTATCTCTATGACATCGACTCCGCCCCCTCCTTGTTGGATGAAGCGTGTGCCGATTGCGATTTTGTGTTCAATCTGGCGGG
>JAZNTC010000192.1:0-2367 GCA_045591605.1 Acutalibacteraceae bacterium
GCTACGATCCGACTTGAAGACAGAGAACAAGCCGAAGACAGAGAACAAGCCGAAGACAGAGAACAAACCCAAGGTGGAGAACAAACCCAAGGTGGAGAACAAGCCGAAGGCAGAAAACAAACCGAAGGCGGAAAACAAGCCGAAGGTGGACGTGCGCACCGAGAAGTTTTCCGCACCGCGCACCTCCTCGTTTGGGGCGGCGTACAACGCAAAATACGGGGCACGCCCCGTGCGGCATTTCCAGTCGCGCGCGTCCTTGCAACCGAAGGCGGAAGACTTTCCTCCCCCACCGCCCACGGGCGGTCGTTTCCGCGACTGGTCGGCGGACGAGGTGTTGCCCGAGCGGCGGCAGATCGTGGAGTTGGAAGAGGATAAACGTCCCCAAAAGAAAGAAAAAGCGCCCTCCCCCAAACAGGAGAAGGGGCAAAAAGAGCAACCGAAACCCACTCCAAAAGAGTCGACACCGAAAAGGAATGAGGCTGCACCGCAGGCGAATGCATCCAACCCGAAGAAAAAACGGCATCGCGGCGGCCGTCGCCACCGCAAGCCCTCGGGCAATAACCCGAAAACGGAATAAACAAAAAAGCACCGCTGTTCCAATGAACAGCGTTGTTTTTTATGTGTTGATTAGTCCGCAACGAACGGCAACAGGGCGATCTGACGAGCGCGCTTGATCGCGGTGGTCAGGTCTCTCTGGTGGCGGGCGCAGGTACCGGTCACACGACGGGGCAGGATCTTCGCACGCTCAGACATAAAGCGGCGCAGACGAGCCACATCCTTATAATCGATGAACTCCACCTTGTCCACACAGAAGCTGCAAACCTTGCGGCGACCCTTGCCACCACGGACAGGGCGTGCAGAGCGCTCGGCTCCTTCGGTTCTTTCAGCCATGACAATTCTCCTTTACAAAATCATGCATGCCGCCACTTAGAACGGCAGATCTTCGTCGGCCACGATCTCCTCGAAATCGCCGGGGGCGGCGGTGGAGAACGCAGGTCTCGACTCGTTATAAGCAGGCTGCGTGGGAGCACCAAAGCTCGGTGCGCCGTAGCCTGCGTTGTACCCCGTGGTGTTATTGGACTTCGCTTCACAGAAGAACGCGTTGTCCACAACGACCTCATACGCGGTGCGCTTGTTGCCTTCCTTATCGGTATACTGACGGGATTGCAGCGAGCCTTGCACGGCAATGCGCTGACCCTTGTGGAAATACCGACTGATGAATTCCGCGGTTTGACGCCAGGCAACCAGATTGATGAAATCCGCCTGACGCTGTTCCTGACCCTTCGGTTGGAACGCGCGGTCCACAGCAATAGTGAAAGACAACACGGGGGTTTGGTTCTGCGTTTGACGCAGTTCGGGGTCGGCGGTCAACCGACCGAGCAAACAAACCGAATTCATTTGCTGTCCCTCCTATTATTTGTCCTTGCGGACAGTCATGGAACGAAGCACACCGTCAGTAATCTTGCTGACGCGCTCCAGCTCTGCCGGGAATTCGGGGCCGCTGACGAAGTTGTAGAGAACATAGAAGCCCTCTTCCTCGTCGTTGATGAGATAAGCCAAGCGACGCTTGCCCCACTCATCCACTTCGCCGAGTTCCGCGTTCTGCGCGATCAAGTTCTGAAACTTCTCCTTGATCGCCGCAATGCCATCTTCACCCAACGTCATGGAATAGACGAAGACAGCCTCGTACGATGCTTTCACTGTAGGCATTTCGGTTACACCTCCTTATGGTCATATGGCTCCGTTTGGTACGGAGCAAGGAAGCGCCTCTTTGCAGAGCCGCTGCGGCGTGTTGGCAGGTTAAACCTAAGATTACACAGCCACCGATAAAGTATATCAGCCTTACCCCGTTTTGTCAAGAGCGGAAAGAAAATATTTTTCTCTTTTCTTTTGGGGCGGAGTGTGGTATGCTATAGATGAATAAATATTGAGGAGTGTTTGTGCATGGAACTGTCTGCCATTCTCACCCACGTTGACCACACCTTGCTTGCCCCTACCGCCACGTGGGAGGAAATCCGCGCCCTGTGCGACGACGGTATGCGGTTTGCCACCGCCTCGGTGTGCATTCCTGCCTCCTATGTCAAGGCGGCGAAAGCGTACGTAGGCGACCGTTTGGCCGTTTGCACCGTTATCGGATTTCCCACGGGATATGCCACCACCGCTGCCAAGTGCTTTGAAGCCGCCGATGCCGTGAAAAACGGCGCCGACGAAGTGGATATGGTGGTGAATCTCGGGTGGGTAAAAGATGGCAAATTTGAGGATGTGTTGGAGGAGATCCGCGCCGTCAAAGCGGCGTGTGACGCACGTATTCTCAAAGTGATTATTGAAACCTGCCTGCTCACCGACGAAGAAAAGATCGCGCTGTGC
>JAZNTC010000193.1:0-4734 GCA_045591605.1 Acutalibacteraceae bacterium
ATATCGGCGACAACAACTGGCTGACCTTCTTGGACACCCCCGGTCACGCGGCGTTCACCTCCATGCGTGCGCGCGGTGCGCAAGCAACCGACATCGCCATTCTGGTGGTGGCGGCAGACGACGGCATTATGCCGCAGACCATTGAAGCGATCAACCACGCAAAAGCGGCCGGGATCGACATCGTGGTGGCGGTGAACAAGATGGATAAGCCCACCGCCAATCCCGATCGCGTGTTGCAGCAATTGACCGAGCACGAACTCGTGCCCGAAGAATGGGGCGGCGACGTGATCTGCGTGCCGGTTTCGGCGCTCACGGGTATGGGCATCGACCGTCTGCTCGAATCGGTGCAGTTGGTAGCGGAAATGAAAGAACTGCGCGCCAATCCCGACCGTGCCGCCAAAGGTGTGGTCATCGAAGCGCGTTTGGATAAGGGGCGCGGTCCGATCGCCACCGTGCTGGTGCAAAACGGTACTCTGCGCCACGGCGACATCCTCGTGGCAGGCACGGCGGTCGGTCGTGTCCGCAGCATGACCAACGAGCGCGGCGAAAAAATCAACGAAGCCGGTCCTTCCGTACCGGTGGAGATCATGGGTCTCGACTCGGTGCCCACGGCAGGCGACGTGTTCAACGCCGTGACCGACGAGCGCTTGGCGCGTGAACTGGTGGAACAGCGCCGTGATGCCGCGAAGGAAGAGCAGTTTAAGCAGTATCAGAAAGTCACCCTCGACAACCTGTTCGATCAGATGCAGCAGGGCGAGATGAAAGAACTGAATGTCATCGTGAAAGCGGACGTGCAAGGTTCAGTGGAAGCGGTGCGGCAATCGCTTGAAAAGCTCTCCAACGCCGAAGTGCGTGTGCAGGTCATCCACGGTGCGGTGGGCGCGGTGAGCGAAAACGACGTCATGCTCGCGAACGCATCCAATGCCATCATTGTGGGCTTCAACGTGCGCCCCGAACCGCTGGCAATCGCGGCGGCGGAAAACGCCAACGTGGATATGCGTATGTATCGCATCATTTACGATTGCATTGAAGAGATCGAAGCCGCGATGAAAGGTATGTTGGCACCCAAGACGCGCGAAGTGTTGCACGGTCGTGCCGAAGTGCGCGAGGTGTACAAGATTTCGGGCGTCGGCACGGTGGCCGGTTGCTACATCACAAGCGGCAAGGTGTACCGTAACGATCTGCTCCGTGTGGTGCGTGAAGGCATCATCATCGCGGACGATAAGATGATCTCGCTCAAACGTTTCAAGGACGACCAGCGTGAAGTGGCGGAAGGCTACGAATGCGGTATCGGTCTTGAAAAGTTCAACGATATTCACGTGGGTGACGTGTATGAAACCTACATCATCGAAGAATATCGCGATTAAGAAAGGACAATGAATGTATGCCAAGTTATCGTTCTGATCGGAACAGCGAGGATATTCGGCGCGAATTGACCGCCATCCTGCGCACTGTGAAAGACCCCCGTGTCAGCGGTCTCATCAGCATTGTGCGTGTTGAGGTTTCGGGCGATATGGGGCACGCACAGGTGTATATCAGCTCGATGGACGGCATCGATGCCGCACGCCAAGCGGTGAAAGGCTTGGTTTCGGCGGCAGGCTATATGCGCCGTGAACTCGGTCGCGCCTTGCGCCTGCGCTCTGTGCCGGAGCTCCATTTCATCGCCGACGATTCCATTGAATACAGTGCCGGCATTGCCAAAACGTTGGCCGATTTGAAGAAAGAGCGCGAAGCCCGTGGCGAGGTGGAGGAATGAGCCGCCGTGTCACCGTGGCCGAAGCCGCCGCTCTCCTGCAAAGGGCAGATGACATTCTGCTGCTGTTGCACCAATATCCCGACGGAGATACCATCGGTAGCGGCTACGCGTTGGCGTTGGCGTTGCAGGCGCTCGGCAAACGGGTGCGTCCCCTGTGCTCCGACCCGATTCCCCAAAAATATGCCTATCTCACCGACGGGCTTGAATTCCCACAATTTACCCCCCGATTCGTTTGCGCGGTGGACGTGGCAGACGTGAAATTGCTTGGCTCGCTTGCCGAGGTGGGCAAAACGGCACATCTGTGTATCGACCATCACGCCACCAACGTGGAATATGCCGAGCATCTGTTACTGGATGCCACCTGCGGTGCGGCGGCGATGGTGGTGCGCCGTGTGATCGCGGCATTGGACGTGCCGCTTGACACTCGTATGGCGGCATGCTTGTACACAGGTCTTGCCACCGACACGGGATGTTTCAAGTATCCCAACACCACCCCCGATGCCCATCGTTTGGCGGCGGAGTTGATCGAGTGCGGCGCACCCTATGCCGCCATCAACGAAGCCATGTTCGATCGCAAATCCCGTGCACGCATGGAGATCGAGCGGTTGGCATTGTCCGCGATGCAATATCACTTCGGTGGTCGCTGTGCGGTGATGGTCATCACCAACGCGATGATTGCCGAAGCAGGGGCTACCGAGGACGATATGGAAGGGCTCGCTCCCCTGCCCCGTCAAATCGAAGGGGTATGGGTGGGTGTCACCCTGCGCCAAAAGGCAGACGGCGGCTTCAAAGTCAGCATCCGCACGGGCGCCCTCGCTGATGCTTCGGCCGTGGCAGGGTATCTCGGCGGCGGCGGACACCGCGGTGCGGCCGGCTGTGCCGTCAACCGTCCGCTGGACGAGGCAATCGCCCGTGTGCTGGAAGCTGTCGCCCACACGGTAGACGGGATTGACAATTAAATGTGAAAGGAGGTCATAGAGATGAGTGTCAACGGCATTTTGTGCTTGGACAAGCCATCGGATATGACCTCTTTTTCGTGTTGCGCGGTGGTGCGCCGCCTGCTCGGGGTCAAAAAAGTCGGGCACACCGGCACGCTGGATCCGCAAGCCACGGGGGTTCTGCCCATTATGGTGGGCAACGCCACCCGTGCATTGGATTTTCTGCCCGATCACACCAAACGCTACACCGCCTCGTTGCGTTTCGGTGCCACGAGTGACACGTTGGATGTGTGGGGGCAGGTTTTGGAAACCAATCAGCCTCTCCCCACCAGATCCGCGGTTGAAGCCGCCCTTGCGGCATTTCGCGGCGACATTATGCAAGTGCCGCCGATGGTTTCGGCACTCAAAAAAGACGGGCGCCGTTTGTATGATCTTGCTCGGGAAGGGATTGTGGTGGAGCGTGAAGCGCGCCCGGTGACGGTGCACGCGCTCACCCTCTTGGATATGAACGAAGCGGAAGGCACCGCCACCTTGGATTGCACCTGCTCAAAAGGCACCTATATCCGCACCATTTGCGACGATCTGGGACGTGCGCTCGGTTGCGGTGCGGTGATGACCGCTTTGCGCCGCACGGCGGCGATCGGGCTCACAGAAACCCAAGCCATCACGTTGGAGAAAGCGCGCGCACTGGCGGAGTCGGGCACACTTGCCGCACAGCTGATCCCTCTGGACACCGCGCTTCAGGAATATCCATCCATCACCGTGAGCGAAGCGCAAGGCGTGCGGTTTCAAAACGGCGGCGCACTGGCGTTGGAACGCTTGAAAGTGCGCCCCACCGCCCTTTGCCGCGTGTATGATCCCACGGGGCGTTTCCTCGGACTCGGTCACCCCACAGCAGATGAACTGTGCGTTGCCCGTCTGTTTCCGGAGTAGGGGGTATATTATGGAACAATTGTATTTCCCGCGTGAACTTCCCTTGACACGTCGCGCGGTGGCGCTCGGCTTTTTCGATGGGGTTCATCTGGGGCACCGCACGGTGTTGCGCTGCGCGTTGGATGCCGCAGGCGATACCCTTACCCCCACGGTGCTCACCTTTGACACCCTGCCCAAACTGCAAAAAGACGGTCTGCTCGTCTCACGCGAAGAGAGTGCGCGCCGTCTGGCACAGATGGGGTTTGCGGAATGCATCACCGCCGCTTTTTCGGCGATGTGTGATCTGTCTCCCGAAGAATTTGCGCGCGACGTGCTGGCAGGCGCCTTGCATGCCGCCGTGGTCTGTTGCGGCGAGAATTTCCGTTTTGGCAAGCACGGTGCAGGCGATGCCGCCGCCTTGAAGCGTTGGGGGCAGGTTTTCGGATTCGAAGTGCACGTGTTGCCGCTCACGCTGGCCGATGGCGAGCCGGTGAGTTCCACCCGTATTCGCCGCACGTTGGCGACCGGCGAAATGCTCACGGTGAACCGTCTGCTGGGGCACCCTTACGAGATCACCGCCGCGGTCATCAACGGGGCACATTTGGGGCGCACGCTCGGCACCCCCACCATCAATCAGCCGCTCCCCACCGAAACGGTCTATCCGCCGTTTGGGGTGTACGCTTCGGCGGTGGAGGTGGACGGCGCTGTGCACCACGCCGTGACCAACATCGGCATCAAACCGACGGTGGGCGGTCAAACACCGCTGGCGGAAACATGGATTTTCGATTACACGGGCGATCTGTACGGTCACACGGTGACGGTGCGCCCCGTTCGCTTTTTGCGTGGCGAGCAGACCTTCTCCTCGGTGGACGCGTTGAAAGCACAGATAGCGGCGGACGGTGAAGCGGCACGTGTCGCCTTTGCACCAAGCGGCCATATCCGCGCCATTCTGTTTGATTTCGACGACACGTTACAAAATCGGCGCGAGGCGTTTTTGAACTATGCGCGCGCATTTGTGCGCCGCCATTTCCCCGCCTTGCCTGCCAAAACCCAAGAAACCCGTGCCCGTGAGATGGCAAAATTGAACGGTTCGGGCAACGAATTTGCCGACTACGCCGTATTTTACAC
>JAZNTC010000194.1:0-2112 GCA_045591605.1 Acutalibacteraceae bacterium
TTGTTTGAAAAAACGGTGTACCATATTGTGGCGTAAAATTATAACTAACGGAGGGGTATTTATGAGAAACGTATTGGCCTATTTGTTGGCAGCGGTACTGCTGCTTTCGTTGCTCACGGCTTGCGGCAGCGAACCTCAAAATGAAACGCAAACCACCACCGTTGTAACAACGACAACAACGAATGGTGAAGTGATTTTTGAGAAACCTGCCTCGTATGCGGCGGTGGTGCTTATCAGCATCAATCCGCAGTTTAAATTGTATTTAGATGCCGACGGCACCGTGCTGGCCGTTGAGCCCGTAAACGCCGATGCCAAACAAGTGGCGGCAAAAATAACGGCGAAAACGGGCAACGTGGAAACGGTGGTAGACAACTTGATTTCCGCGGCAAACGAAGACGGGTTTGTGAAACAAGATGTAACGGTGAACATTGAAGTTACCGAAATCTACAGCGAAACGGTAGACACGGTTGCCGTGCTGGAGAAAGCGAAAACCGGTGCAGAAACGCAACTGCAACAACTTAACGTGCAAGCGGAAGTGGAAACGGCGATAGCCGAAGATGCCGTGAAGGTGGATCCCACCACGACGGGAAGCACCGACGTTACCGAAACAACAACGGATGCGACCACCACGGTAACCACCACAGCAACCACGACAACAACAATGGGAACGACGTCCGTTGTCACCGAAGCGCCCACGACCACCACGACCACTAACACGACCACCACAACACAGGCGCCGAGTTACACGGCGGTGAAGCAAATGGACGGGTACTGGGCAGCCATGTATTTGGACGGCAACACGTTGCAGGATGTTTCGCTCGCGTTGGTGGGTGAATTGTCGATTGGTTTGGGTCTTGGCGATCCGTTAAGCCAGATGCCCGAAGAAATGCGCGAAGAGATGAAGCCCGATTGCATAACGTTCCAAGGGGAGTATTATTACATTGGCCGTGGCGACGGTGACGAGATTGCTTCGGTAGAGGAAAACGGTGTTACCGTAACGGTGAAGGATACGTCCGGCCATTCCCTTACGCTGACACGTATCAGTGAAACGGAGTTGCAAGTTACGGATGCGGTGTCTGCGTTTTCGGTGGTGGGAGCCATACCGAAAGGCGTTGTATTTGAGTACCGCACCCCCGAAGCGTAAGTATGATTAGAAACATACTTTGCAAAATTCGTAACCTTGTGCGGTTAATACATCGGAATGACCGTGATATTCTTGATAATTTTCGGCTTTAATGTCTTTGACATAACGGCAACGTAAACGGTGAATTTTCTTGGTATTGGTGTTCAAAACATACGTAGTTTGCTGTCGGGTGGTACGTGTGGTTGTTGCATTTGCCGTTGTGGGTTGGGCTGTGGTGGTCGTGACAACAGAACTGTTGCTTGAAGTAGTTGTTGCAACAGCGGTTGTGGTGGTAGCGAACGTGATTTCCGTTTCACCTTCGTTCGGGGCGGTCGATGGTGGTTGCATACCTATGGCGGCAAACATCAGCACAAACGCCGTCACAACCGCGACCCAACGGTTGATCTTGATTTTCGCCACTATGTTTTGTACGGCGGTGAGTGGCATCATCAACACAGCGGCGATCATTACCAACAGACTTGTCCAATGAAATTTTGTAACCGAAAGAGAGAGTGCAAAGGCCCCTGCAATACACCATTGAATAATGGTTGACTTCTTTTTCATAACATCGCTTCCTTATCAAAATTTGACATTCACGGAATGTCATATCCGCGCTCATTATAACATACAATTTCCATAATGACAAGCACTAAATGTCAAGGTGGGGAAATGGTATGTTTATAAACAAAACGGATGACGGAAGGAATAACCTTTGTGGAAAGAACATTGCTAAGCGGCGCACAGGCTTGAATATTTCTCAACGGGAGTTGGCTGACCGTTTGCAGTTGGTCGGACTGGATATTGATAAAAATGCGGTACAGCGCATGGAGTGCGGCAAGCGCTTTGTGACGGATATTGAAATTGTTGCATTAGCAAAGGTGTTTGGTGTGACACCGAATGAGTTATTGACGGAATAAAAAGAAACCACCCGTAGGGTGGGTGGTCATAGGGAAGTCGGATCGTAGCCATGTCGTTCTGTGAGCCAAGGA
>JAZNTC010000195.1:0-11523 GCA_045591605.1 Acutalibacteraceae bacterium
ACGGTCGTTTTGTTATGTGCGGAAGGAGGACGGTTATGAGAACATTACTTGAGGAGTTTTGGTACGGAAATGTCAATCCCCAGGAGCAGAGCACCGAAGGCAATCGGGAAATCAAAAATCTCCTGAACCTTATGGGTAAGAACCGGGACAACCTTTCCGCCACGCTAACCGAAGAACAGAAAGAAACCCTGGCGAAATACGATGATTGCGTTAACGAAATGTACAGCATCATCGAGCGTGAGATATTCGCCTACGGATTCCGGCTCGGCGGCATATTGATGATGGAAACATTGACCGGTTCTTTAGGAACAGACATCTAAAATTGCGCAAAAAAACCGTTCACAATAATTTATCAATTACCGCGTCTACTTATAATAGGCGCGGTGATTTTGTTTTTCGGGGACTTGACTTTTCGGAAATTTTGAGCATCTTTATTAAACCAAGCCGCAGGGCTAATATTTTGAAAGAGGTGCTTATATGAAAATCCAAAGCCCATTACCGGGGATGACTCCCGAAGAAACCGAAAGACTGCTTCACTATATGAACGCTGTCATTATGTTCAAGAGGATGCACTCCCGTGGAATCATCAATGAAAAGGAACTGCATTTATGCAAAGAGGAGATGCTGAAAAAATACAAACCGCCCCTTGATCCGTACAAAGATGAGGTGTAAAAATGACTCAAAAAGTACATTTGCACCCTAGCGGGTCAAAAAACAGCCATTTTGCACCCCCGAACCCCAAAAATCAAGCAAAATGCATCCCCTCCTGATTTTTGTATCAAAATTAGGCGGTATCTTCAAACAACAAGGGGGTAGCCAACGGCTACCCCCTTGTTGTTTGGTTAAAAATGAAAAGACACGAGGAGCTCGAAAAAGGCGACAGCCTTTTTCCAAGGTTTTGCGTTTGTGCCACTTCGATAAGTAGACACTTAGCGCAAAACCGAGCTTCAAATCCCTGTCACTTCGACCGTATCGGCACGATGGCTTCAAAACGAAACCGCTGTTTGTGTTAGTTCCACTGTATCAAAACGAACTGTATGAAAGTTGAAGTCGGGAAACTTAAACCTACCTTTTTTTGCCTTTCAAACCGCAATGAAACTTTTCTCGAAAAAACTAGCTCATCGTGAAAATGGTTTTGTCTTTTTTACAGTGTATTACACAATTCTTCTTTCTCCAACGCTTGCCAAAAAACTCTTGACAAACTACATACTTCGTGATACGATGTATTATGTAAGGGGAGGTATGGTATGGATATTCAACTGAAACGCGGTTTGCTGGACGTGTGCGTGTTGGTGGCCATTCGGGATGAGGATTCTTACGGCTACAAGATCATCAAGGATATGAAGCCGTACATCGAACTGTCCGAATCCACGCTGTACACCATTTTGAAGCGTTTGGAAACGGCACGGATGCTGACGGTGCGCACGGCAGAGCACGACGGACGATTGCGCAAATATTACCGCATCACGCCTTTGGGTGTGGCGCGGATTGAGGAATTCAAAGAGGATTGGAACGAGATACTGTCCATTTATCGGTTTGTGACAAAGGAGGGGGAGAGCGCATGACAAAAGGTGTGTTTTTGGCGCAACTGCGTGAAGCGCTTGGTGGCTTGCCGTCGGCGGACGCGGAGGAACGCCTGACATTTTATGCCGAGATGATCGACGACCGTGTGGAGGATGGCATTCCCGAGGAGGAGGCTGTCGCGGCGATCGGGTCGGTGGAGGAGATCGCGGCACAGATTATTGCCGAAACGCCGCTTGCCACATTGGTGAAAGAGAAGATTCGCCCCCAAAAGCGCCTTCCCCTGTGGGCGATTGTCCTGCTGATCGTTGGTGTGCCCGTGTGGGGTTCACTGTTGATCGCCGCGTTCGCGGTGGCGTTTTCGCTGTACGTGGCATTGTGGTCGATTGTGGTGTCGCTGTGGGCGGTGTTTGCCGCGCTGGTCGGTTCCGCCCTCGGTTGCATTGTGGGCGGTGTCGGCTTTGCGGTGGGCGGTTTTGTGCCCACGGGATTGGCATCGGTTGCCGCAGGGCTGGTGTGTGCCGGGTTTTCGGTGTTCGCGTTCTTCGGGTGCCGTGCCGTAACGAGCGGACTTGTGTTGCTGACCAAAGCAGCGGTGCTGTCCACTAAAAACCGCCTGGCGAAAAAAGGGGGAGCACAATGAAAAAATGGATGATTGCCGCGGCGATCGTAATCGTGATCGGCTGTGGATTGTTTGTGGGGGCGATGACCATGTTCAACTGGAATTTTGAGGTTTTGTCTACCGACAAGTTTAGTACCAACACGCACACGGTGGCGGACACGTTCACTGACATTGTGCTGACCACCGATACGGCGGCGGTGACCTTCTTGCCGTCCGAAAGCAATGCGGTCACGGTGGAGTGCTTTGAATCGGAACGTCAGCAACACGCGGTGGCGGTGCAGGACGGCACCCTTACCATCGCATTGCAGGACACACGCAAATGGTATCACTACATCGGTATCTCGTTTCGCTCGCCGAAGATCACCGTGTATCTTCCGGCAGGGGAATACGGCACGTTGACTTTGAAGTCCCATACGGGCAAGGTGAATCTGCCTGCCGATTTCACCTTCAAGAACGTGGATGTGAACCTTACCACAGGCGACGTGTCCTGCGCCGCTTCGGCAACGGGGGACGTAAAGATTGAAACCAATACGGGGGACATCACCGTGGATCACATCACGGCCGTTTCTCTTTCGTTCAAGGCTACCACCGGCCGTGTGACGGTGAAAGGGGCGGATTGCCAAGAGGACGTGACCGTGAAGGTGACAACCGGCAAAACCCACCTGACCGATGTGACCTGCCGCAATCTGGTGTCCGACGGCAGTACGGGGGACATCACTCTCAAAAACGTAATCGCCGCCAACCGATTCTCCATCGAACGCGACACGGGTGACGTGACGTTCGAGCGGTGCGATGCCGCCGCGTTGTGGGTGGAAACGTCCACGGGAAGTGTGAAAGGAACGCTTTTGACCGATAAGGTGTTCATCACGAGTACCGACACGGGACGTGTGGACGTGCCCCGTACCGTGACGGGCGGACGGTGCGAGATCACCACCGACACGGGCGATATAAAGATGAGCATAGGATAACAAAAGAACGACAACCCATCGGGTTGTCGTTCTTTTGTGTTTACGGTAAAATATTGCCGGCCGCTTTGTAGATTTCATACCAATCCTCACGCGAAAGGGTGACCTCTGTCGCTTTGAGACAATCGGCCAGGCGTGTGGGGTTGGTTGTGCCGGTAACGGGCTGCATTTTGGCAGGGTGACGCAGAATCCACGCAAATGCAAGGGTGGTTTTGCTCACACTGTATTTCTCCGCCAGTTCGTCCAGTTTGCTGTTGAGTTCGGGGAACTCCGCGTTGTCGATGAAACAGCCTTTGAAGAATCCGTGCTGCATCGGTGACCACGGCTGGATGGTGATCTTGTTCAAGCGGCAGAAATCCAGCACACCGCCATCGCGGTTGATCGCCGAATCGTTATACATATTCACGTTCACACCCGATTGGATCATCGGCGCGTGCATAATGCCGAACTGCAACTGATCCACACACAGCGGCATATCCATGGCGGATTGCAACAACTGCATCTGGAACGGGTTTTGATTGGACACGCCGAAATGCCGCACCTTACCTGCGGTTTTCAAGGTGTCAAACGCACGGGCAACCTCTTCGGGTTCCATCAGCGCATCGGGACGGTGAAGCAACAGCACGTCCAGATACTCGGTGTTTAAGCGTGCGAGAATGCCGTCCACCGAGGACACGATATGGTCATACGAAAAGTCAAACATCTTGCCCGGCACGATACCACATTTGCTTTGCAGGATCACTTGGTCGCGCCGTGCAGGGGTGAGCGCTTCGGCAAAAACACACTCACTGTGACCGCCGCCGTAAATGTCTGCATGATCAAAGAAATTTGCCCCGTTTGCAAGTGCGATATCCAGCAATTCTTCAACCGCTTTCACCGTTTTGTCGCCAAAACGCATGCATCCCACCGCTACGGTAGGCACTTGCAATCCGCTTTTTCCCAGTTCAATCGTGTAAATAGTCACTCATCCTTTCGTCGATCTTCACGCACAAAGGGCGGGAGGATGGCAGTGTCTGTTAAAGCGCCATACAACGTGGGGCGACGGTACGCGTTGCCGTGCACCTCGCTTTCGCGGTAGGCGCGCAGTTGCGCAAGATCCAGCGCGGCGATGAAAACGCCCTCGGTCTCATCGGTTTCCAGCACACACGTATCGCGTGAGCCGTTCAGATCGGGCAGGTATGCCACCCCGTCAAAGAGAGTGGAATGCCCATTGCAATCCGGCACGGTGGCAGGATAGTTGCAGGTGGCAATCGCCACCATGTTTTCATACGCCCGTCCGCGCAGTTGCGCCAAGCGGTTTTGCTCCATTGGGCAGGCGTTGGGCACCAAGATCAGTTCCGCCCCTTGCAACATCATAAGACGTGCGCTTTCGGGAAATTCGCGGTCGTAGCAGATCATGGCGCCAACCAAGACGTCCCCTTCGGCGGTGTCCAGCACGGCGGTGGAAAACCCGTTGCCCGGTGCCAAGTCACGTTCCGCACCGAAATCGCAGGTGTGCACCTTGGCATACGTCAGCACGCGGCGACCGAAACGGTCGAACACAATCAACGTGTTGCGCGGCGCACCCTCTCGCTTTTCCAAAATGGTAATGCCAATCGCCATGGACAGCGTGGCGGAAAGTTCGCCGAACGCACGCACAAATTCGCTTTCGGCATCAATGGCATCCTGCCGCCACACGGCAGAGGGACGGTCGTAAATGTCATACCCGCAACTGAACATTTCGGGGAAGAGGGCGATGTCTGCCCTGAGCGATTTGGCTTTGCGGCAGGCATCCATTCCCTTTTTCAGATTATCTTGCAGATTGCCGGTGGGCGTTATCTGCAAAAAGGCGATGTTCAACATACCCGTTTCCTCTTTACAATCCAAAATACGTATCACAATACTTCGAACAGCCACGACACCGCAATGCCGAGCACCGCCGACAGCAAAATGAGTTGGATGGCGGTGAGTTTTTTCTTGAACGCTTTCAGGCACAGCCAATACACACCCATGAGCAATGCCAAGATGACCACCGCAATCCAATTCACTGCAAACAAGGTGAACGACACGTACCCGATCGCTTTCACCAGCAACAAAAGGCCCGTGGAAAGGATCAATGCCGAAATGACGGGTTGCACACCGCGCATGAAACCGCGAAAACCGCGTGTTTCGGTGAAACTTTTCATCACCGAGGCAATCAGCAGGATGATGAGGAAGGAGGGGAGCACCACGCCGAGCGTGGCAAGGATGCTGCCGAACGGGCCGCCCTGAATGGCACCGACATAGGTGGCCATGTTGATGGCGATGGGGCCGGGAGTGGATTCGCACACGCCGATGAAATTGTAAAATTCCGCTTGTGTCAGCCACGCGTGCTGCAACACCGTTTCCTCCACCAACGGGATCATGGCGTAACCGCCACCGAAGGTGAACAGACCGATCTTAAAGAACTCCAAAAACAAGGTGAGGTAGATCATTTCGTCCCCTCCTTGCCGATCAGTGCATAGGCGGTGATGCCGATCACGCCGCCGATCAAAATGAAGACGATGGTGCTGAATTCCACGGCGAACACATCAAACAGAATCATAAGCAGGAACACAGCGCCGAAAATGACGAGCGGTAACGGACGGCGCGGCACTTTTTTGAGCAAGCCCCACCCGGCACGGATAATGAGGAATGTCACCGCGCACTGAATACCGTTGAACGCGTATTTTACAAAGCGATTGGTCATAAACGCATCCAAAAACAGTGAGATGGTGAAGATGATGAGCATGGACGGCAACACCACCCCCAAGGTGGTGAACACACTGCCGAGCACACCGCGCTGTTTGAATCCCACATAGGTGGCCATGTTGATGGCGATCGGACCGGGTGTGGATTCCGCAATCGTGATCATTTGCAGAAATTCCTCTTCTGTGAGCCATTTCTTTTGTTGCACCACCGCTTCGCGCACGGTGGCAATCATCGCGTAGCCACCGCCGAAGGTGAACAAACCAATCTTAAAAAATGTCCAAAACAGTTGCAAAAGCATAGAAAACTCCTTCAATGGGTTGACGTTTATCCCAACAGCACGTCGAACACCAGCATCAAACAAAAGCCGAACAGCAATGAATAGGTCGCGCCGCGTTCGCTTCCGTGTGCGTGGGTTTCGGGGATCATCTCGTCGCTGATGACATACAGCATCGTGCCACCTGCAAACGCCAGCGCAAAGGGCAAGACGGCGGCGGAAAGGCTGACAGCAAAATACCCGATCAAGGTACCCAGCACTTCGATCACACCGGTGGTCACCGCGATCCACAAGGTGCGTGCAGGGGTGATGCCTGCCGCCAGCATCGGAGCGACGATCACCATGCCTTCGGGGATGTTTTGCAAGGCGATACCGCCTGCCACCGTGAGTGCTTGTGCGGTGTTATCCGTGCCGAACCCGACGCCGGCGGCAATGCCTTCGGGCAGGTTGTGAATGGCAATGGCGATCACAAACAACAGCACGCGGTTCAACTGCTCGCTCTTTTCGGGGTGCGCTTCTTGATCCACCCCCGTCATGCGGTGCAGGTGGGGGACAAGTTTGTCGATCACGTTGACACATACCGCACCGCAAAAGATACCTGCCACTGTTGTGAGCAGCGGCAGACGCCCCCCGTGTTCCAGCGAAGGAAGGATCAATCCGCACACGGCGGCGGCCAACATCACACCGGCGGCAAACGCCAACACGATGTCGCTGAACTTATGGGTGGCTTTTTTGAACAGAAAGCCGAGCAGAACACCAAACACCGAAGCGCCGCCCACGCCAAGTGCGGTGAGCCATACGATTTGCATGGTTATTCCTCCGTTTGCGGTGTGTCGACCCAGTTGAAGGCAGTCTGCTGATACACAAAGTAGTTCAACCAGTTCGAAAACATCAAGTTCGCGTGACTGCGCCAGGTCATCGGCGGCAACATTTCGGCATCGTCCGAGGGGAAGTAGTTTTGCGGAATTTCGGGATCAATACCGCGCTTTTGGTCGCGGGTGTATTCGCCTGCCAAGGTCATGCGGTCATATTCAAAGTGTCCCGTGATGAACACCTGACGGGCATCCACCGTGGATACGATGGCAACCCCTGCCGTTTCGGAAACCGCCAGCAGTTGGAGGTCGGGATTTTGGCGAATATCGTCCAGCGACACTTCGGTGTAACGGGAGTGGGGCATATTGAACACCTCGTCAAATCCGCGCAACAACGGGTGAAGCGGATCGAGCGGGCGGTGACGGAAAATACCCGACAGTTTTTTCGGCAACATGTGCTTAGTTACACCGTGATGGTGATACAACCCTGCCTGCGCGCCCCAGCAGATGTGGAGGGTGGAATAGACGTTTTCACGCGTCCAATCCATGATCTCTTTCAGTTCTTCCCAGTAGTCCACACTTTCGAACTCATAGGTTTCCACCGGTGCACCTGTGATGATCATGCCGTCGTAACGGTTGTGTTTCAACTCCTCAAAGGTGTGGTAAAACTCGAGCAGATGTTCCTTGGAGGTGTTCTTCGAAATGTGGCTGGCGGTCTGCATCAGATCCACGTCCACCTGCAACGGACTGTTGCCGAGCAGGCGCAACAGTTGCGTTTCGGTCTCGATCTTAGTGGGCATCAAATTCAAAATAACAATACGCAACGGACGGATATCCTGATGCGTTGCTCTCTGCTCGGTCATAACAAAGATGTTTTCGGATTCCAGCACTTTGGCGGCCGGCAGGTTATCGGCAATTTTGATTGGCATAACGATCCTCCTTAGGGTGAGCATGCAAACCGGAATTCCGTTTTGGGAAGGCGGATTTTCGCTCATCCATTGTTAAAAT
This sequence comes from Acutalibacteraceae bacterium, assembly GCA_045591605.1. Classification (GTDB taxonomy): domain Bacteria; phylum Bacillota; class Clostridia; order Oscillospirales; family Acutalibacteraceae; genus SIG588. The sequence continues at coordinate 7,912 of JAZNTC010000195.1, forward strand.
ACTCGCCAATACGGGAGTATTGGCTGCGTTTTTGCCGCGGCTGAACCAACATCCGCTCTTCCCAAAATCTACGACCTCAAAGCGAGGAGATTTCGAGGGGTTTTTGTTTCAGTCGGGCGAAGTAAGGCTTCCGCCTTACAAGAACGGGCGGAGCAAAAAGCACCGAACTCACTTGTTTTCCACCCATGCTCGCCGAATGAGCGCGTAGTGCTCATTCTCCGTGACATTGCCGCAAAACTACAGTAAAAAGATACTACGAGCAATGTCTGCTTTGAGGCGGGTTCGGGTTTGTATGCTCACCCTAACGGAACTTTTCGGCAAAACGGCGGGCATCACGCGTGGCATCGTCTTCGTTACCGAACGCGGCTTCGCAAAGGCGCACGCATTCTTCGGCGGCGGCACGGGCAGCAGGAATATCTCCTTCGCCGAAACACGCATCCGCCAAGGTGCAATAGAAGGGGGAGATGACCACTCCGGGCGGCACGGTGGCTTTGGCCACCTCCACCGCCTTTTCGGCGGTGCGGCGCGCATCGGTGTAACGTCCCATGCCGTTTTGACCGTCCGCCACAATTTGCATGGATATCGCTACGGCGTAATTGTGTTCGCCGTGTTTTTTGGCGATTTTGAGCATGGCTTTGCCTGCTTCGACCACCGTTTCAAATTCTTCGGCGCAAAACGCGTAGTAAGCAAGGTTGTGCCACACGCGTTCAAACTCACTTTCATCCTTCACACCGGCACGGCGCATGCGCCCCAGTACGTCACGCACCAAGGCGGTAGAGCGAGCAGGATTGTCCAACTCGTTGCAAATATCCGCCAGGTGTTGCATGGTGGCGATGGTGTCGGGGTGATTGGCACCGAGCGCGGCTTCGCGTAACACCAAGCAACGTTCCGCCACTTCGCGTGCGCGTTCGTACTTTTCCAGTTGCACGCAACTGCTGTACAAAATGTTCATGGTGTTGAGGGTGCCGGGATGGTCTTCACCCAGCACATTCAATGCCACCGTGGCGGCACGCTCGGACAGTTTCCACGCTTCGTCGAACTGTTCGGTGTCGTAATACACCGCCACCAGTTTGAGCAGGGTGTGCGCCGTTTCAGGGCCGTCCGCACGTCCCTCGGTGTGGGCAAGTGCCTCTTTCAGCACCGCGGCGGCTTGATCGTCCTGCCGCTCACTGCGATAGCAATCGGCCAGCATTTCCGCCGCCGCCAACGCATCGGGCGAACCGCTGCCCGTCAACTTTTCGGTGAGTGCCAATGCATCTTTTGCCAGCGCAAAGCCCTTTTCCTTCTGACCGCACATCAAGAGTTGCATCGCCAGATCTTGCATGGTTTTCAGGGTAGTGGCATTTTCTTCGCCAAACACCGCTTTCTTCACATCAAACAGGCGACGGTACAAACGCAACGCTTCGTCGCCGCGCCCCGTTTCCACGCAACAAAATGCCAGGTTTTGCAGAGCATCCACCACGGCAGGGTGTTTTTCGCCAAACAGTTTGGTCTGTTGTTCCAAGATCTCCGCAAACAGCATATACGCCTTTTGCGGCTGACCCATCGATACATAGTTTACTGCGATACTGTTCTTGGTTACCACCGTTTCGGGGTGACCTTCGCCCAGCGTTTGGTGTTGGGATTCCAACGCTTGGTCCAGCAACTTGACGGCTTTTTCGTGCTTGCCTTGTGCCGCATAGCAAGTCGCCAGGTGTTGCATTGCCTCCACCGTGACGGCGGCGGTACTGCCAAACTGCTCGTCGCACAGCACCAACAGGCGTTTCGCCATACGCACGCTGTCCTCGGTGCGACCCAAGGTGTGATACATATTGATAAGACCGCGCATGAAGGTGAGCACTTCGGGGTGCTTTTCGCCAAACAGGGCGGTTTGCAACTTCAACGCGCGCTCATACATCCCCACCGCGTCTTCCGCGCGCCCGGCACTGCCATAGCAAGCGGCAAGATTCATCATCGCCTGCAACTGCAACGGATCGCCTTCGGGGCGGTGCTGCAACACGTGCTCCGCCAACGTCACCGCTTCGGCGGCACGTCCCAAGCAAAACAGCGCGTGCGCGGCGTTGTGCTGTGCCGAAAGGGTGTCGGGATGCGTTTCGCCCAACACGGCGGCACGTCCTTCGGCGGCACGGGTAGCGCAATCCAATGCCTCTTCGTAATCCGCCAGTGTACCGGCATACACCGATAGATCGCACAGCAAGGTCAAGGTATCGGGATGATCGGCACCGAGTTCTTCCACGGAAAGGGTATATGCCTCGCGCAGGGCGACACGCGCTTCCTCGGGTTTGCCTTCGGTTTGCAACGCGACCGCTTGTGCGGTCAAAGCGGCAACGGTATTTTCAGACATAGTCGAAACCCCACTTAAAAAACATTTACTTTACTATATCATATCAGAACCGAAAAGTAAAGATTGAAAATGCGAAAGATATCGTGTATACTGGGTAAGACATGCCCGAAAGGGGAGATGAGAATGAAAAATGAACAGCGAGAATGGTGGCTGTTTGGCGTAATGGCGGTTTTGGTTGTGACGGTCGCTTTGCTTGCGTGGTTGGACGTGCCGCCTCTCCGTGCACCGACATTAACCTATCAAAGCGGCACGGATGCACAAACGGGAGCACTGTCCGTTTCGATCAATACCGCCACGGTTGAAGAATTGATGCAGCTGGACAATATGGAGGAGGACGTGGCGCAGGCCATTGTCACGTATCGTACAAAACACGGGTTTTACCGTTCGCTGGATGAGTTGCTGGCGGTTGAAGGGATCAACGAGAAACAACTGGACACGTGGCGACCGTATTTAACCTTGTAAAAAAACGTGTTTCTTACGAAAAAAAGGGTTGTTTTTTTACGTTTAAGATGGTATACTGACTTTGATTGGGGTTAATTGTCGCGCAAAAGGGCGATGTTGACTTTCTGTTTCACTAAATGGGAGGATTTCAATATGAGTGGTCAAACGGAAGTGATGTCCGCACGGGAACGCCTTGTGGCGCTGTTTGATGCGGATACGTTTGTAGAGACCGATCGCTTGGCACAGTCGGCAGGCGTGGTCACCGGCTTCGGCTATGTGGATGGCATGCCGGTGTATGCCTTTGCACAGGATCGTGCGGTGGTCGGCGGTGCAGTCGGTCGTGAACAGGCGGCAAAGATTGCGAAAGTATATGAACTCGCCGCACAGAACGGCGCACCGCTGGTGGCGGTGTTCGACAGCAACGGCGCGCGTTTGGGTGAAGGCGTGGATGCGATGGATGCCATTGCAGACATTCTGCGTCGCAGTCACGAACTGTCGGGCGTTGTGCCGCAGATTGCGGTGGTCGCCGGTGCATGCGTTGGCTCGGCGGCATTGATCGCGGCAGCAGCGGACGTGGTTATCAAAGCGGAAGATGCCGATTACTACCTCACGGTGGGTGCGGCGTCGGAAGAAGCGGACATCACCGTTTGCTGTGATAAGAAAGCCATTGAAACCGCACGTGAAGTGCTGTCCTATCTGCCGCAGAACAACTTGGCATCTCCTGCCGTGTTCGAAAGTGCGAACGGCGCAGGGGAAGGCTCGGCGGCGGCTCTGGCGGCGGATGCAGGCTCTCTGCTCAAACTGTCCGACGTGACGGCGTTTGCCCG
>JAZNTC010000196.1:0-3448 GCA_045591605.1 Acutalibacteraceae bacterium
TATCTGACGAAAACCGCCCCCGCCACAAAAGAGCCCGAGGCATTTCTGCGTAAAATCAGGCCCGTCTGCTTCCGGACGGGCCTGTGGGTTCTATGCAATTACACGCCGAAGAGGATCCAGATCAGGATGTAGGCGGGGACAATGGCGGACAGGGTGAAGGGAATGCCGATCTTGAAGAAGTCGCCATTGGTGACTTCGCAGCCTTCCTTGCGCAGGATGCCGATACCGGCAATGTTGGCGGAAGCGCCGATGGGGGTACAGTTGCCGCCCAGAGTAGCGCCGGAGAGCAGGCCAAAGTACAGAGCGGTGGAGTCGATGCCCATCTCCATGGCGATACCGGCGATGACGGGGATCATGGTGGCAACGTAGGGGATGTTGTCGATGAACGCGGAGATCAGCACCGATGCCCACACGATGACGGTGTACAGCACGAACACGTTGCCGCCGCCGGCCTGTGCCAACAGGTTGGCCGCCGCGTCGATCACCCCTTGCTCCGCTATGCCGCCGATCATCAAAAACAAACCGAACAGCAAGCCGATGGTTTCGAAGTCGATCTCTTTAAGGGGGGAGGTTATGGCAGAAGCCGCCTTTTTGCGTGCGACGTTATACACAAGGCCGATCACCAGCAATCCGCAACAGATCAAACCGTTGGTGATGTCGGGTTTGTTGGGGATAAAGGAAGCCAAGATCAACAGCACGACCGTGCCGATCAACAAAATCGACGGGGCATAATCGGTCACCTTGGTGCGCGCGCCCGACGGGGGGATGGGCGCTTTTTCTTTGCGAAAGAGGAAGAACAGAATGAGGGCGGAAAGCACCGCGCCGAGTTCCACCGCAAAGAACATACCGGGACGTCCTTTGTACCAAAAGAAATCCATGAAACTCATATCCAATGCCGAGCCGAGCATGATGGCGGTGGTATCGCCCACCAGCGTGGCGGCTCCTTGCAGGTTGGAGGATACCGCTACCGCAATAATGAACGGCACGGGGTTGGTTTTGAGTTTGCGGCAGATTTCCAACGCCACGGGAGCGATCATCAGCACCGTTGCCACGTTATCCACAAAGGCGGAGATAACACCGGCAAACAGGGACATCGCCACCGCCGCCCAGCGCACGTTCGGCACCTTTTCCATAATGAGATCCGCCAAAAGAGAAGGCATCCCGCTTTCGATAAACAGCGACACCAGCCCCATGGTGCCGGCAATCATCAGAAGCACGTTAAAATCGATCGCGCCCACGATCTGACCGAGCGGCAACATGCCCGTCACAATGAAGATCAATGCGCCGCCCAACGCAATGTACGGGCGGTATTTGCTGAACACTAGCATCAGCACGTAGGCGAGGGCGAACACGGCGAGTGCAAGATACATAACGATGAAAACTCCTTTACAGGTTACTCATTTCTTTTTATGCGCGAAACGGCGGTGTGTGCAACAAAGACGGCAGAGCACACTCTGCCGTCCGATGGATTCATTCTTTGGGCAACTGGGTCACCGTCAAGGTGGTGCCGTTGCTTTTGCACACCACCGTGCCGTTCATCGTGCCGTAGGTTTTGCACCCCAACATCGCCAGCGCGGCTTTGGTTTCGTCGGCGGTGGGATTCTTGTCCGAATCGCACGCCACCGCATAGGTCGGTTTTACCCGTTGGAAGAAGGCGGCAGACAGTTCGGTGAAGTTGCCGTGATACGGAATCTTCAAAAACTCCGCCTGCCAGTTGGTTTTGCTTGTGATCAGTTCCGCCAACCGCTCATCCTCAGCATCCCCGGCAAACAGGAAGGTCTTGGTACCGTGCTGTGCCTTGATGACCAGTGAGAAGTTGTTGTCCTGCTGTACCCCCTCTGCATTGACGTAAGCGGATTTGAGGGGGGAGTTTATGGTGAGGTGCAGATCCTCCACCGTCAGCGTGTAGTCCTCGCTGCCGGGCGCTAAGGCGACATCGGGGATTTCCAAGCCGTTCACCGAGTCGAGGAACACGGCATATTCTTCGCGCACACCGTCGTAATCGGGACGAATGACCTGCTTCACATCCGAAAAGTTGAGCAGACGGTCTGCGCCGCCCACGTGGTCGCGGTCGTAGTGGGTGATGATCAGATGGTCGATCACGTTACGCCCTTTTTGATTCAGGTAATTGATCACCTTGCCGCCGTCATCCACCTCGCCGGCATCAATCACCACGGTTTTGGTGGCGGTGGTGATGACAATGGCATCGGCTTTGCCGAGCGACAGCACGGCAATTTCCACATCTCCCGTCACAGGCAAAGCGGTGATGGCAGGGGGCGGTGTTTCTTGTTTTTTGCATCCGCAAAACGGCAAAAGAAAGCACACGGCACAGAGGAAGGACAAGACACGCTTCATACGCATTCTCCTTTTTACCAGCGGTCAATGTGGTCGGCGGTTAGTGCGTGGCATATTTTTTCGGGCACGTCACCGTATTCTTTGGATAAGGCGGCAACCAAGTCTTTGGCTTTTTGACGGTGGGTGTGTCCGTCCACGGGACAGCGCGAGGGAACGACAGGCAGTTGCTCTGCCGCAGCAAAGGCGGCCACGTCACACTCGTTCATGAAAATCAGCGGACGAATCAGCCGTAACCCACGGCGATCCAGTTCGGTCACGGGGGAAAAGCAGGAAAACCGACTGCCCGTGAGCAGATTCATCAGCACCGTTTCGGCGGCATCGTCTTTGTGGTGACCCAGCGCCACCACGTTGCAATCGGCTTCCACCGCGGTGCGGTGCAACACGCCGCGCCGCATTTTGGCACACAGCGAGCAGGGCGGTTTGTTCCCTGCCTCTTGCATCGCCGCATCCGCCAAACGGGTGCGCTTCAAAATGTACGGCACGTCTGCCGCCTCGCACCACGCCTGCACCGCCGAAAAATCCGTTTCCGCCCCGCCAAAGCAGGGGTCCAGCGTGATGGCGGTGAGGGAGAAGGAGATGGGGGAAAAGCGGCAAAACTCCGCCAACAGCGACAGCAGTGCCAGGCTGTCCTTACCGCCCGACACGCCCACCGCCACACGGTCGCCTTCTTGCAACATGGCATAGCGGTCCACTGCGGCGCGCATCAACCCCAACAGATCTTGTTTCTTTGCCATGTCGCCCCTCCTTAAATGGATGTATCCTAATTATATCTGTTTTCCTCTTTAAATGCAAGAAAAACATTGCGCAAAAACTTACCCCCGATTTTTGAGCAATGCCGCGCGTTGCTTGTAGTCGGGCAAAACGGATGCCACCGTGGCATAAAACGCGGCGCTGTGATCCATGTGGATCAGATGCGCCAGTTCGTGTACCACCACGTAATCGATGGCTTCGGGCGGATAGGTCATCAAGCGGCAGGAGAAGTTGAGCGATCCTTTGGAGGAACAACTGCCAAACCGCTTTTTGGCGGCGTTGATCTTCACCGCGGTGGGGGCGACCCCCATCATGGCGGCAAAATGCGCCACACGGGAGGGGA
>JAZNTC010000197.1:0-13360 GCA_045591605.1 Acutalibacteraceae bacterium
TATGACCTGGTGGTGGAAGTGACCAACGACACGGCAACGGGTGCGTTGGTGGCAACCTACTACTTCGAAGATTCAGTGGAGGATTCCGTCACCTTCCGCAACACCTACACCACCGTTCCCACAACCTACACCCTCGGCGGCGACAAAGACGTTGTCGGCCGTGCGGTGCGTGCAGGCGAATTCACCTTTACGCTGTGGGAAGGCAATCAAAAGATCGATGAAGCCACCGTCAAAGCCGACGGCACCTTCACCTTTAATGCCATCCGTTACACGGCGGCAGGCGAGTACGTCTACACCGTGAAAGAAGAGGATGGACGCGTGCCCGGCATCCTGTACACGGGTGTAAACACCCCCGTGACGGTCACCGTGACGGTCACCGATACCAACGGCGTGTTGAGCGCCGTGGCCGACAAGGCGAACGCGGACATCCGTTTTGAGAACCTCTACGTTCCCACCAAAGCCGAAGTCACCTTCGGCGGCAGCAAAACTTTGGCAGGGGGCACGTTTGCGGACGGCGACTTCACCTTTGAACTGTACGAAACCGATCACACCTTCAACGTGAGCGATCGCACCCCGATCGCCACCGTATCCAACGTGGGCGACACCTTCGGATTCGACACGATTGCATATGACAAGACCGGCGTGCACCACTATGTGATGGTGGAAAGCGCGGCGGATCCGATCGACGGCATTGTGTACGATCGCACGGCGTATGCGTTCCGCGTGCAGGTGAGCGACGTTGGCGACGGTCAGTTGCGTGCCACGGTGGAAGATGAACTGGCAGGCACCGTCACGACGGATGCGGCGGTAACGGTGAATGCGACCTTTACCAACGCCACCTTCGATGAAGTGACCGAGAAGGAAGTCTATCTGGAGGGTGACGTCACCACCATGATCGACGGCAGCAAGGTCAACGCAGGCGATGTGCTGACCTACTTCATCACCTACGTGAACTATAACGGCGAGGATGCCCTTGTGGACATCGGCGATACCATTCCGGCATACACCACCTATGTAAACGGCTCCGCCAGCCACAACGGCAACTACGTGGGTGGTCACCTGACATGGCTTTTGAACGTGGCGGCAGGCGAGGAAGTCACCGTCTCCTTCCAAGTGACGGTGGATGAAGCGGAAGCCATCATCGCGAACACCGCGGTGGTGCGTGACGGCGTGAACGTGTACACCACCAACGAAGTGGTCAACCACACGGTGGAAGAGGAAGGCAAAAAAGACGTGTTCCTCACCGAAGATCCCGACGTGAGCATCGACGGCAAGCACGTCTTTGCAGGCGATGCACTCACCTACACCATCACCTACGTCAACTCGACCAACACGGCGGTCACGGTGGACATTACCGACACCGTTCCGCAACACACCACCTATGTGGACAGTTCCGCCAACCACGGCGGCACGCTTGCAAACGGTGTGCTGACCTGGACCGACCTGCCGGTGGCGGCGTGGTCCTCGGTTACCGTGACCTTCCAAGTGACGGTGAATGCAGTGGATAACGTGACCATCGAAAACACCGCGGTTATTGAAGGCGAAAACACCAACACCGTGACGGTGGATGTGCCGAAATATACCCCCTATGTACTGGAACTTGGCGGTGAAAAGGTGTTGATCGGTCGTGATATGGTGGACGGCGAATTTGAATTCGTGCTGTTCACCGAAAACGGCGGCGGTCTTGACAAGGTGGCAAACCGAGACGGCAAATTCACCTTCTTGCCCATCGAGATCACCGCGCCGGGCACCTACGTGTACCGCGTGGCGGAAGCGGCAGGCGACGATGCCGCCATCACCTATGACGAAACCGTCTACACCGTGACTGTCAAGGTTGTGGACAACGGCGAAGGCGCGTTGGTGCTCGACGGCGACATCGCCATCGACGGTGGCGAGGCGATCGTGTTCACGAACACCTACACCGCACCTCCCGTGGAAGAGCCTCCCATCGAAGAGCCTCCTGTGGAAGAGCCTCCTGTGGAAGAACCTCCTGTGGAAGAGCCCCCCGTGGAAGAACCTCCCGTGGATGAACCTCCCGTGGATACCGGCGACCGTGGGTACGCCCCGACGGTGGCGATGGTAGCGGTGGCAGGTGGACTGTTTGTGGTCACCCTGCTTGGCGGCAAACGCCGTCGCGCTGACGAAGAAGCATAATTACACGTAAAAAACAGAGGTGACAACACTTGTCACCTCTGTTTTTCTGTGGTACAATATGAACAATGCTTAAAAAAGGAGTTATTACGATGGATTGGGAAGCCCTAGGAAAATTTTTGCTGGATCTTGCCGTTTCATTCGGCAGCCGTCTGCTGGGAGCACTCGTGATTTTGTTGGTCGGTTGGCGTGTGGCGCGGTGGTTGCGTAAATGGCTGTTGCGTACCCATCGGTTGGACAAGTTGGATGCAGGGGTGCGCTCCTTCCTTTCCAGCGGTGTCACGGTGCTGATCTACACCTTGCTGTTCATCACCGTGGCAATGATGCTGGGTGTTCCTGCCACGTCGTTTATCACGGCATTGGCATCCTGCGGCGTGGCGATCGGCTTGGCGTTGCAAGGATCGCTCAGCAACGTGGCAGGCGGTTTGATGTTGCTCATCTTCAAACCGTTCAAGGTGGGCGATTACATTGAAACGCCCGACACGGCCGGCACGGTTTCGGACATCACGGTGGTGTACACCGTGTTGCGCACCCCCGACAACAAGGTGATCACCGTGCCCAACGGCACCCTCAGCAACTCAGTGGTGCAAAACTATTCGGCGGTGGAGCAACGGCGTGTGGACTTGACCTTTGCAGTGGATTATCGCCACGACATTGAGGAGGTCAAAGCCCTGCTGGGCCGTGTGGTGACGGCGCACGACAAGGTGCTGGCAGATCCGGCGCCGTTTGCGCGGCTGTCGGAAAACGGCGAGCGCGCCATGATCTTCACGGTGCGCGCGTGGTGCAAAACCGAGGATTACTGGAACGTCCGCTTTGATTTGACCGAGCAGGTGAAAGCGGCATTTGACGAAGCGGGGGTTGTCATCCCCTATCCGCAGATGGACGTGCACATCAAGAAAGATGAATAAGAACAAAAATATACCCCCAAACGCCTTTACGGGCGTTTGGGGGTGTTGTTATTACACCGAGCCGTCGCTTTCCATCAAGGTGATGGAAACGGTGACGGTTTCCACAGTGGGATTGTTGCGGCGAATCCGCATCAAGGTGACTGTAACCGTGTCGCCCACGGCATAGGAAGTGAGTTGTTCACGCATTTCGGCATAACTCTTCACACGCACGTCGTTGATGTGGGTGATGATGTCGCCCACCTGCGTGTCGGTGCCCACAAAGCAGGAGTTTTTGCCGATGACGGAAATATAAAATCCTTCATAGCCGCGATAGGTATCGAAGGTGTATCCTTCAATGCCCAGCATCACGCGCCCTTTCACGTAGCCGTAACTCACAAGGTCTTGCAGCACCTTTTTCGCTTCGTTGATGGGAATGGAGAAACCCAAGCCTTCGTAGCCTTCCGCCACGATTTTGGCGGAGTTGATGCCCACCACCTGACCGGACGAGTTGAGAAGCGGACCGCCCGAGTTGCCGGGATTAATGACCGCATCCACTTGCAGGCACTTGATGGCGTAGTTGGTTTCTTCATACACGTCACGCGCCAAACCCGACACCATACCGCCCGTGACGGTCCAGCCAAGACCGCTGTTGTTGCCCAGTGCCAACACGCGGTCACCCAATCGCAGGGCGTTCGAATCGCCGAATTGGGCAGGGGTTAGTTCGGTGGAATCCACACGAATCACCGCCAAGTCGGTGGTGGTGTCGTATCCCACCACGGTGGCGGTGGAAAACAGCGTGCCGTCATACAACTCCACTTCAATGCGCGAGAACACGCGGCCGTAATCCTCGCTGTATACACAGTGAGCGTTGGTGATGATATAGCCGTCGGCTGTCCACACAATGCCGGTGGCTTCCCCTGCCTGCATCTCCTCTTCGCTGGATGCAAAGTAGCCGGAGGACACGGTCATATACATACGAATGATCACGGTGGAATCCAGGTTGACAGACACGATCTGGGCCGAAGACAGCCCTTCTTCCGCAGGCTCTTTCGTCACGATGTCGGGCGCGTTGGTGTTGCGATCCCCCGTGGGTACGGTGGGACTGCTTTGTTGCACGGTGGTTTTGGTGGGGGTACCGCCTTCGTCTGCCCACAGGTGCTTGCCTGCCAACAACACGCTCGGAATCAGCAAGCACAGCGCACACACCGTGCCCAACACGGCGATCCACACCGCGGCGTGATTTCTGCGCGGCGGTTGCGGCAGCGGTTGCGGTGTCGACCAGGTATAGGATGTGGGTTGCGACGGTTGCTGTTGCCATCCCGACGGCGGAGGCGGCGTGGGCGGTGTCCATTGTGGTGCACCGTTTTGCCATCCGTTTGGTGTCGGCGGCGGTGTTATAGGGGGTTCAGACGGTGGTGCGGCAGGGGGCTCCTCGCTCTGCGGCAGCTCCACGTCGGGGCGAAAATCTTGATCAGACATAATCGCAAATCCTTTCTTCAAAGGTTAGGGTGAGCAATCAAACCAGAACCCGCCGTAAAGCGGGATATTTCGGTGCTTTTTGCCTCGCTCGTTCTCGCAAGGCGAAAGCCTTGCTTCGCCCGACCGAAACAAAAACCCCTCAAAATCTCCTCGCTTTACGGTCACAGATTTTGGAAAGAGCGGATTTTTGTTCAGCCGCGGCAAAAACGCAGCCAACACTCCCGTATTGGCGAGTATTTTAACAATGGATGAGCGAACATCCGCCTTCCCAAAACGGAGTTCGGGTTTGACTGCTCACCCTAAAAGGCAGTATAGCACGGAAATATGTCGATTTTGTGAAGAATCCTTATATATTTTCCGAAAGCGCACGCGGCTCTTCCGCGCCCGGCAGACGGAACTCAAATTCGCAGAATTCGTGTTCCACCGAACGCACCGTGATCTCACCGCCGTGCAGGCTGATGACGTTTTTTACGATGTACAACCCCAACCCCACGCCTTGTTTATCCAAACTGCGCGAGCGGTCGGATTTGTAAAACCGTTCAAAAATATGCGGCATCTCGGGGGCAGGAATGCCGGCGCCCGTGTTGCGAATGCGCAGATACACCCAGCCGTCACGCGGTGTGATCGCAAGGGTCAGCGTGCCGCCCTCGTTGATGAATTTCGTGGCGTTGTCGGTGAGGTTGTACACCACCTGTCCGATCAGGTCAAAATCGGCGCGCACAAAGCAACGGGGTGCATCCTCCAGCCCTTCCACCGTCACGTCTTTTTCCGACAACCGCTGTTCAAACGAAAGCAAGGTCTTGCAGGCGGTTTCGGTCAGATCAAACGGCACGGGTTTCAGGGTGAGCTGTCCGCTGTCGATACGGGAGAGATCTAACATGGATTTTACCAAACGCGACAGCCGTTTCACTTCGTCCGACACGATGTGCAGGTAATGATCGCGCTGTTCCGCAGGGATCGTGCCGTCCAGAATGCCGTCGATGAAACCGGCAATGGTGGTCATGGGGGTTTTCAGTTCGTGGGAGATGTTGCCCACAAAACTGCGGCGCGATTCTTCCGCCGAAGCGATGGACACCGCCATGCTGTTGAGTGCTGAGGCTAGTTCCGTCACTTCGTCGCGCCCTTTCACCGTCACCCGTGCGCTGAAATCTCCTTCCGCAAAGCGGCGCGTTACCTCTGCCATTTGACGAAGCGGTTTCACCAAGCGGAAGGTCATCACGTACATCACGGCGAAGGTCAGCGCTAACACGGTGGTGGCGGAAAGCAAAAACACCTGCAGGTTGGTGACGATGTAATCCACCAAACGGTCGGTGGGCGAGGACACGAACACGTAGGCGATGATCTCGCTTTCAAACATCACGGGCGCCACCGCGGTGTATTGCCGTTCGGCATACACACCGCCCACCGTGCCCACAAAAAACCACGGTTCGTGCGGTGTAACGTTGGCGATCGCCTCTTGCATCAGCGCGGGGGGCAACGTGCTGTCTGGGGGCAGATCCACCGTGGACAGCACCGTTTCACCGCGGCTGTTCACCACAATGACACGCCCGAAATTGGCATCGCTGTCCGACAGCATCTTAAAAAACGGCTGAAACCCGTGCCCGATCACAAAGCCGCCCTTGCCGTCACGCGAGGTGAAGGAGGCGGTACCCTCTGCCACTGTAACGGCACTTTGGCACAGCGATTCCCGTCGCTCGTTCGTCCAGTAACGGGCAGACAGCAAGGTCTGTGTGCCGCACAACGCCACAAGGCTGGTGAGCACCACCAACGCCACCACGGCAAAGTATTTGGAAAAAATACTTTTGAACATAGGCTATTACGACTCTTTCACTTCAAATTTGTAGCCGACACCCCACACGGTTTTCAAGGTCCATTGGTCCGACACACCTTCCAACTTTTCGCGCAGGCGTTTCACGTGGACATCCACCGTGCGGCTGTCGCCGTAATACTCAAAGCCCCACACCTCGTCCAGCAACTGGTCACGGGTGTACACGCGGTTGGGGTTGCTTGCCAGGTGGAAGATCAGTTCCATCTCTTTGGGCGGTGTGTCCACCGCGCGACCGCGCACCTTTAACTCGTAGTTTTCCATGTTGATATACAACCCGTCAAACTCCACGATGCGCGCCTTTTCGGCGGTTGCGGATCCACAACGGCGCAACACCGCCTTCACACGGGCAATGATTTCTTTGGTTTCAAACGGTTTGGTGACGTAATCGTCCGCACCCAAGTCCAGTCCCAACACTTTATCAAACACTTCACCTTTGGCGGTGAGCATAATGATGGGGCATTGGCTCTTTTTGCGGATCTCGCGGCACACCTGCCAACCGTCCAGATGCGGCATCATTACGTCCAGCAACATAAGGTCGGGTTCGGCGGTGTCGAACATGGCGAGCGCTTTTTGCCCGTCCTCGGCAATCACCGTTTCAAACCCTTCCTTTTCCAAGTATAACCGCAACAGTTCGCAAATATTGCGGTCGTCATCCACGACCATGATGCGTTGTGTCGCCATAATCATCGGTCCTTTCGTCTGTTTTGATACTTTAAGTGTAACAAAAAATCCACGTGAGGTTATGAATAATATTTTAAGGATATATTAGGAAAGTGTCAAGAGTTCCAAGGAAAAAAGTCACGGCGGTTGACTTTTCCACGGCGAGTGGGTATAATGGGACAAGACAAAGGAGGGTTTTCTATGCGTGTGCTGTCGCGTTTGTGTTCCGTCGTGGCGTGGACGATGTTGGTCGTCGCGCTGTTTTTTCAAATCTTGTTGATCTTAACCCTGTGGATGCCGCCGTTTTTTGACGCGCTGTTCCCGGGTGACCGTGTGGATAACCCCGTGAACGACAAAGCGTTGCCGTTTTTGGTGACGGGTGCGGTGCTGTTCATTGCCGGCTACTTTTTGTTCCGCTTCATGCGGCGCGGTCGGTGGATTTGGTTTGCGGTGATGCTGATTGGTGCGGCACTGCTTGCCGGTGTGGGGTTGTATTTGAAGAATCACTATCCCGAAACGATTTATGCCAACGAGCGATACAGCGGCTATAACTCGGTCGGGAAACTCGTTTGGCGGCATTTCACCCCGGCATTCACGGTGGTGTTCCATTTCCTCGCCGTGTTGTTCCGTGGGATTGCCGAAGGGCGCGAACTGCGCCGCGAAGCGCTGGCGGAAATCAAAGCCAAGGGCGTCGAACCGAAATATGAATAACAAAAAAACACCCACCTTGGGGTGCGCGCCATATTGAAAATTTGGTTTTTCGGGCTCGGTTGGTCCCCCACTTGCCAAAAAGCCTCGTAATACGGGAGTATTACTGCGGTTTTTGACGGCGTGGTGCATCCAACCGAATCCCTACAAAACTGCGAAGCACCCGAAAACGAGTCGTTTTTATGTAAGAAAAGGCGAAAAGACGCGGTAACGCTGACGCGTACCGCGACTTTTTAACGCATTATTACAGAAAAAGGACCGTTTTCGGGCAATTTCTCAATACGGCGCACACCCCTTGTGGCGGGCTTCGATTTTTGAGAAGCGGAGGGTGTTTGTATGAGATCGCGCAAAGAAGAACCCCAATGGCTTGCCGTGTGGGCAAAACCGCTCGGTATCGGGGCTTTGGTGGGGGTTGTGACCTGCCTTGTGTCCCTGCTCGGGATGGCGGCACTGTTGTTGACACAGGATACACCGCAAACCTTTGTATCCCCCCTCGCCTTGGTGGCGTTGGTGGTCGGTTGTTTTGTGGGCGGTGTCGTGGCGGCACGGTGTGCCGGACAAAACGGTTGGCTGATGGGGCTGTCCTGCGGTGGCGTGCTGTTTTTGCTGTTGCTGTTCGGGAGCGGCTTTGCAATGCTTCGAAGCACGGCCATGCATCCGCTGTTGAAGCTTGCCATTATGTTGCTTTCTGCCGCGGTGGGGGGCATCGTGGGCATCAATCTGAAGTCGCGACGTGCATAACTTGTCCTTTCGTTTCATATAGGTGTACAAGTACGTGTGTACAAACTGTGTGAAACGGAGCGATGGACATGCATACTCGCGGTGAATGGCGCCGCCAACTGTGGCGATTTGTGTTGCAAAACCAACACCTTTTATGGCTGTTGGGATTGCTGTTGTGCGGTGTACAGATTGGTTGTTTGGTGTTCCACGCCGCGTGGAAGCCGTTAGGAACGGCGCTGGCCGATCTGTTGGATCCCGTGCGGTTACAAGGCGGTTTTTCGGGTGCGTTGCGACAATTCGTGGCGTATGCCGGACCACACTTCTTACTGTTACTCCTGTTATTTTTGCTCGGTTTTTCTGCCTGCGGTGCACCGCCTGCGTTGGTGGTCCCCCTCTTCTTCGGGGCAGGCATCGGGCTCAGCGAAGCCTATCATTTCGCCCGTGGCATTCACGGGGTGGGATACGTGGCACTCATTGTGTTGCCCCCCACATTGCTCACCGCCACGGCGTTGCTGATCGCCTGTGCGCAAGCGGTGCGGTTTTCCGCGCAACTGTGTCGTGTGATGTTGCCGCACCCCACCATCGGCAGTCGGTTATGGCAGGAATTCAAATTGTATTTGGCGCGGTTTTTGCTGTGTGTCGGTCTGCTGGCGGCCGCCGGTGTGCTGGACACGGTACTGCGTTTGATTTTTATTCATTATTTTGTGTAAAGGTGAGGACGTAACATGGCATTCCCCAAGTTTTTCAACCCCTCAAAACCGGGACCGGGCGTTTCCAAAAACGCCCCGAAGAAAAAGCGCTTTTTCCTGTTTTGGGAGTTGTATTTCCGCAAGTTCTTCAAGTTGATCCAAGCCAATTTCCTCTACATTCTCTTCTCGTTACCCGTGGTGACGGTGGGATTGGCGGAGGTGGGATTGACCTACATCACCCGTAACTACGTGCGCGAAAAGCACGCGTTTGTGTGGGGCGATTTTGTGGACACCATCAAGAAGAACTGGAAACAGGCATTGCCGATCGGGTTGATCAATTTGGCGGCACTCGGCATTTTGGCATTCGACGTGTATTTTTATATGAATGCCAACACCCAAGCCACCATCACGCAGGTGTTGATGTGTGCGTTTGCCATGCTTCTCTTCTTGGTGTGTGCGTTTATGCGGTACTACATTCCGCTGATGATCATCACCTTCAAACTCTCGTGGAAGCAACTCTACAAAAACGCGCTGATCTTCTCTTTTGTGGCAATTTTCCGCAATCTGTTGATCACGGCGGTGCTGGCGATCTTCTATATCTTGACCGCCGCTTCGGCGCTCAGTTTATTGCAAGGCGCGTTCATTCCGTTTGTGGTGATGGCGGCGGTGTACCTCTTCTTCTTTCCTGCGTTCCGCTCCTTCCTCATTCAGTTTGTGATTTTCCCGAAGGTGCAGGAATTGATGATTGATCCCTATTACCGCGATCATCCGGGCGAGGACCGTACCCAAAAGCAGGCACTCAACATTCCCGACGAGGAAACCGAGCGTTTGGCGGAAGAAGAGGCGGTGTTTGTGGACCGCGGACGTACCGACAGTTATTTGAACGACGATAAAAAAGAGGATCTTCCCCCCATGCCCAAACAGTACAGCGAACGCGAAATGCGCCGCTGGGGCGACAGTTTGCGCCGTGCACGCGGAGAAGATGATGACGATACGATATAAAAAGGACGGTCCTGTTTGGACCGTCCTTTTTTTATCCGTATCAATCACGGTTCTTTTTGAAATACCGCCGTATGTAACACAGCAACAACACACCCAGAATCGGGAACACAGCGGCGAGCAACATGCCCACCTTCATACCAAACTGTTCGGGTGAAAGGGCGAATGAATCCGCCATGCGTTGCCCCCAACTGCCTGCCGCCACCGTGTCGGTCACCGCGCCGAGCATCTGGGGCGCAATGGAGGCACCAAGGTCTCCCCCTGCCGCCATCAGGGCATACGCCGCCACACCGGGGTGAGGAAATTTCTCTTCCATCAAAATGAGCGTGCCCGGCCACAGCATCGAGGTGCAAATGCCGGTGAACACACACGCGAGCAACGACAGAAGCGGCAACGGGGACAGCGCGGCCGTGAGATAACACACCACGGCACCAATCATGCCCCACGTGAGCACCTTCATGATGTTGCGCCCGTATTTGGCATAGGCGGTACGGGTCAACCCCAGCAACACGCCAAAGAGCAACAACCCCAGCAGGTCACCCCACATTTTGGAAATACCCAGCGCACTTTCCACGTAACTGGAAATCCAGTTGGTCATCGCGTTTTCGGCACAACTGCCGAAAAAAATACATCCCACGCACAACGCCAAACCGAGGGTACGCTTTTTGCGGCGGTCACCTGCTGTCGCTTCGTCCGAGGACAGTTGCACCTCGGGGAACGGGGACAAGCAAAATAGCAGGGAAGAAATTAACGGAACGGCCGCCCAAAACAGGGTGAGATACATCCAATTTTGCCGTCCGAACACCTGCAAAAACAGAGTGCTGAGCAACACCACCGTCACCACACCGTAGGCATACAGCGAGTGGAGCGCACTTATATCGCGTTCGGGGTTGTCCGACGGCAAGGAAGCCACCACGGGGCTGAGCAACACTTCGCTGAGTCCTGCCGCCACCGAAAACACCACCGTACCGAGCAGGAAACCCACATACGCGTGTTGCGGAAAGAAGGTGGGGATCAATGCATACAGCGAAAGTCCCACCGCCGTGAGCAGCGGCATGATGCGCACCGTCACTTTCATATTGAAATATTTTGCAAAAAAAGTGAAGATGAGATCCACCGTCATCTGGGTGCAAAAGTTCACCAGCACCAGCGTGCCGAGCAAGGTGTAGGAAATGCCGTAGGTGTCGTGAAAGGTCATAAACAGCATCGGCGGCAAACTGAACACCGATGCCATCGCGAGATACGAAAAATAACACGAAAATTTGGTGCGTTTAAAATTAGCCATCTTTTGTCCCTCCGTTAAAACGCGAGCACACCCAAATGCTCGAGCAGAATTTTCAGTCCAATCAGAATTAAAATCACACCGCCTGCCAACTGAGCCTTTTTCTCGAACCGTGCGCCGAACACGTTGCCCACCTTGACCCCCACGGCGGACAGCAAACACGTGACAACGCCGATCAATGCCACCGCGGCATAGATGTTAACACCGCCCGCCATCGCCAGCGAAACGCCCACCGCCAACGCATCAATGCTGGTGGCAACCGCCATGGCGAACATCGTTTTCACCGACAGATCGGCACCGTGACATTCGTCGCACTCACACGTTTCAAAGGCTTCTTTGAGCATATTCGCCCCGATCAGCAACAACAAAGCAAAGGCGATCCAATGATCGAATGCTTTGATCGCATCGGCAAACAGAGCACCCAAAAAGAAGCCGAGAAGCGGCATCAGCGCCTGAAAGCCGCCGAACCACGCACCGCAGGTGAGCGCGCCTTTCAGATCGGCTTTTTTCATGGCAAGCCCTTTGCAGACGGACACGGCAAACGCATCCATGCTGAGTCCGATCGCCAATATCATCAATTCCCAAAAGCCCATACTGCTTTCGACCCTCCATGCAACAAATCGATTCATTATACCGCATTTCCGCGCGGTTGTAAAGTAGGAAAGCGCCATTTTCAAAAACGTATATTCTGTGTATTCAATGAATATTTATTCACTATTTTCTCCGTCGAAACCGACAAAATCCATCACGTCAATCCACCGCAAACGGACACTATCTACACAATTTCACTTTTTATAGTAATTATCGCAAAAGCGTATTGACAAACCGCGGGGGGGTGTGTATAATAATCCACATAGTCGTTTGAACTACATAAATATTCATTTCGGAGGCGCATATCCATGAACAAGGAAAACATCAAAAAGGTCGTCCTCGCCTACTCGGGCGGTTTGGACACCTCCATCATCATCCCGTGGTTGAAGGAAAACTACAACAACTGCGAAGTCATCGCCGTGTCGGGTAATGTCGGTCAGGCGGACGAGCTGGAAGGTTTGGAAGAAAAAGCGCTCAAAACGGGGGCATCCAAGCTGTACGTGTTGGATCAAACCGAAGAGTACGTGAACGATTTCATCATCCCCATTATGAAAGTCGGTGTGGTGTATGAAGAGTATCTGCTGGGCACCAGCCATGCACGTCCTTGCATTGCAAAGGGTCTGGTGGAAATTGCGTTGAAAGAAAACGCGGATGCCATCGCCCACGGTTGCACCGGCAAGGGCAACGACCAGGTGCGTTTTGAACTGGCGATCAAGCACTTTGCTCCCAATATGCCCATCATCGCCCCGTGGCGCGAGTGGGATATCAAGTCGCGTGAAGAGGAGATCGAGTATGCCGAAGCGCACAACATCCCCTTGAAGATCAACCGCGAGACCAACTATTCGAAGGATAAGAACCTGTTGCACCTGTCCCACGAAGGTCTGGACCTCGAGGATACCGGCAACGAGCCGCAGTACGAAAAGCCCGGCTTCCTGGAAATGGGCGTTTCCCCCATCCAGGCACCCGACGTGCCAACCTACATTACCCTCGATTTCGAGCAGGGTGTGCCGGTGGCGCTGAACGAGCAAAAGATGACCGCGAAAGAGATCATTCTGAAACTCAACGAACTGGGCGGTGCCAACGGCATCGGTCTGTTGGACATCGTGGAAAACCGTTTGGTCGGCATGAAGTGCCGCGGCGTGTATGAAACGCCCGGCGGTGCGATCCTCTACAAGGCGCACGCGGTGCTGGAAAGCATTTGCCTGGACAAGATGACCATGCACGAAAAACAAAAACTGTCCATCACCTTTGCGGAACTGGTGTATAACGGTCAGTGGTTCACCCCCCTGCGCGAAGCGCTGTCGGCCTTCGTGGACAAAACGCAGGAGAAGGTGACCGGTAAGGTGCGTTTGAAGTTGTATAAGGG
>JAZNTC010000198.1:0-3439 GCA_045591605.1 Acutalibacteraceae bacterium
GAGGATCTCATTCCCGTGGAGGATTGTGTGCTCACCATGTCCCAGCTCGGCTACATCAAGCGCCAGCCGATGGATCAGTACGAGACACAGCATCGCGGCGGCCGCGGCATCAAGGGTATGGCCACCCGTGAGGAGGACATCACCGAAACGATGTTCCTCTGCTCCAGCCACGATGTGGTGATGTTCTTCACCACGGCAGGCAAGGTGTACCGCCTGAAGTGTTACGAAGTGCCGGAAGGCAGCCGTACTTCGAAGGGTATGAACATCGTGAACCTGTTGCCGTTGGAAGGGGACGAAAAGGTCTCTGCCATGATCTGCGCCAAGGAGTTTGACGACGAGAGTTATCTCTGCATGGTCACGCGCCACGGTATTGTGAAGCGTACCCGTATGTCGGCATACGCCAATGCGCGTAAGAACGGTCTGATCGCGATCGACCTCGACGAAGGCGACGAACTTGCGTGGGTGCAGTTGACCGACGGTTACCAGAAACTGATGGTCGCGACCAAACAGGGTATGGCGATCTGCTTCGACGAAAACGATGCCCGTGTGATCGGGCGCACCGCGCGCGGTGTGCGCGCGCTCACCCTCAAAGAGGGGGACGAAGTCGTGGGCATGGAACTGTACGATCCGAACAAGTGGTTGCTCACCGTCACCGAAACGGGGTACGGTCGACTCAGCAGTTTCGAGGATTATCGCATCCAGTCCCGTGGCGGTAAGGGTCTCACCAACTACCACACCGCCGATTACGGCGAGGTGGCGGCGGTGCGTACCGTCACCACCGAGGACGACATCATCCTCATCTCGTCCGACGGTATCGTCATCCGTATGCACGTGGATGAGATCCGTCAGTGCCGCCGTCCCTCCAAGGGCGTGCGCGTGATGCGCGTGGCGGAGGACGTGCGCATTATGTCGTTGGTGCGCACCGAACGCGAGGAGGACGTGGAAGGCGAAGAACTCGCCGCCCCCATTGATGAGGGCGATGCCGATGCCGGCGCCGAAACCGCGGCCGAATAAGACAACATAAAAACAAGGGAGAAAGCCACCGCTTTCTCCCTTGTTTTTGGTTTACAATAAGTATAAAAAGAGAAGAAAATTACAAAAAAGCGAAGTTTCAAAAACCTACCCCAGAAAAGTCGGCTCAATAACCATCCCCGCTTTGCCGCCCTTGCGTGCTTCGCACAGCACCAGATAGGGGGAGGATTTTGCATCGTGTTGTACCAACTGCAAGCGTTTCGGCTCAAGTCCTGCCGTGCGCAGGGCTGTCACAAGGTCGCCCAAGCGCTCGGGGCGGTGGCAGAGGAAAAAGCGACCGCCGTGGCGCAACACACGCGCGGCAGCGCGACACAAGTCCTCCAATGCTTGGGGCGAATCTTCGTGCCGTGCCAAGCGGCGCGACGGATCGGGACTTTGTTTGCCGAGGTTGGCAGGGAAATACGGCGGATTGCACACCACCGCATCAAAGGAAGCGGCCGCAAGCGGTGCGGCGCGCCAATCGGCGGTGAGCACGGTAATCTGTTCTTCCAAGTGGTTGTGTGTCACCGCACGCGCCGCCAGCGCGGTGGCTTCGGGTTGCAGGTCCAAGGCGGTGACGGTTGCCGCCGCATCGCGCGCGGCAAGCAGCACGGCAATCACACCGCACCCCGTGCCGAACTCGCATACACGTGAAAGCCCTTGCGGCACAAAATCCGCCAGCCGTAACGCATCCGTGCCGAAGGTGTGGTGCGGAGTGGTGAACACACCGTATCCGTCAAAAAGCACCTCAAACCGTTCCATAAACCTACCCCTTATTCCGCCGCTTTTTCGGCGTTTGCCTTCTTCTTGCGCACGACCAGTGCCAGCACTACGGTTGCCAACACCGCCGCCGCGGTGAGGACCACAACAGGCGTCCAGTTGACCGTTGCCAAGCCGTCAAAGGTGAATTTGCCCGTTTCGGCATCCTGCGTGTGGCGGAAGATGACAGCGGTATCGTATACCACCGCGGCGGTGACCAATCCCACCGCCAGCGCGGTGAGAGCACCCGTGCCTTCGGCTTTTTTCGTCACCAGGCGACCGGGGACATCACTGCGGAAGTTCAGCACCGAGCCGATGAAGTACGCCGCCGCCGCACCGATGATGGTTTCGGGAATCATGTAGGTCGCGTTGTAACCGAACGAGTAGATCAGCGCCGCCGCCGTGGGAATGGAAATGCCTGCCCACACGGTGGCACCCGAGATGACGTGCAACACATAGCGCAACACGCCGTACAGAACCGATCCCCACATGAGGGCGGCAGGTTGGTTCTTCATGCGGCGGAACACACCGGCAAAGCCAACCACGGCAAATGCCACAACGTAATCCAGCATCACCACCGCCGCCACCGACCAAAAACCGGTGACATAGGACAGCGAGGAGGAAAAGGTGAGTTGCAACAGACCGTGCGCCAAGCCGGCAAACAAGCCGAAGCCGACACCGTGACGGTATGCAAGCAGAACAAGCGGCAGGGCGGCCGCGGCGGTGACACTGCCGCCATACGGCAGGTCGATGATCTTAACGAGTGACAGTACAGTGGCGAGTGCGAGCATCACCGCGCCTTCGGTCAGGCGCAACACACGCGGATTCAAACCGCTTTGTTTGGTTTTGGACATAGAAATCTCTCCTTTTGACTAGGGTGAGCATTCAAACCCGAACTCCGTTTTGGGAAGGCGGATGTTTGCTCATCCATTGTTAAAATACTCGCCAATACGGCAGTATTGGCTGCGTTTTTGCCGCGGCTTAACAAAAATCCGCTCTTTCCAAAATCTGTGACCGTAAAGCGAGGAGATTTTGAGGGGTTTTTGTTTCGGTCGGGCGAAGTAAGGCTTTCGCCTTGCGAGAACGAGCGAGGCAAAAAGCACCGAAATATCCCACTTTACGGCGGGTTCGGGTTTAATTGCTCACCCTAAGGTGCTCACCCTACTATACCATCTTTTCGCCCCGTTTTCAAGGGAGGTAAGAGGGAATTTTGAAATTTTAGCGTGCTAATGCGCTAATTTGCTATTGCATTATCAGAAAAGATGTGGTATAATACCCTCACGACCCGAAAGGGGAAATATTGGAAAAGAGGTTTTTTGTTATGAAACGCATCTTGGCTTTGATCATGGCAATGGTTCTCGTGCTTGGCGTGTGCGCGCTGGGCGGCTGCGGCAAAAAGGAAGAGGACGCAGGCGACAAGAAGATCCTGAAGATCGGTATGACCGAATACGCACCGATGAACTTTAAGGACGACAACGGCGCTTGGACGGGTTTTGACACCGAATTTGCGCAGAAAGCGGCCAAAGAGCTCGGTTACGACGATGTGGAATTCATCATCATCAACTGGGATAACAAGATCAACGAACTGGAATCCGGCGCGATCGATTGCATCTGGAACGGCATGACTATCACGGATGAGATCGAATCCCGTGCGGACGTCACCAACCCC
>JAZNTC010000199.1:0-2148 GCA_045591605.1 Acutalibacteraceae bacterium
ATCCGTCCACCGTGCTGATGGATGCCATCCCTGCCAAAATTGCCGGGTGCCGCGGAGTGGTGATGGTCACTCCTCCCGGTCGTGACGGCAAGGTCAATCCCGTCATTTTGGCGGCGGCAGAGATTGCCGGCATCGACCGCATCTTTAAAGTGGGCGGTGCGCAGGCGATTGCCGCCTTGGCATTCGGCACCGAAACCGTGCCGAAAGTGGATAAGATCGTCGGTCCGGGCAACGCTTACGTGGCGGAGGCAAAACGGCAGGTGTACGGCACCGTGTCCATCGATATGATTGCCGGACCGAGCGAAATCTTGATCGTCGCGGACGGCAAAACCAATCCCCGTTGTGCGGCGGCAGACCTTCTGTCGCAAGCGGAACACGACAAGATGGCTTCCGCTGTGTTGGTGACCGATTGCGAAGCGTTGGCAGAGGCGGTGCAGGCAGAACTGGAACGCCAGATTCCTCTTTTATCCCGTGCGGACATTGCGCGTGCCTCCATTGACGATAACGGCAAGATCGTGCTCACCCCCGATATGGACACCGCGATTGCCATCGCCAATGCCATTGCGCCCGAGCATTTGGAACTGTGTGTGGACAACCCGTTCGATTACCTCGATCGCATTCACCACGCAGGATCGGTGTTTATGGGTCGTCATTGTCCCGAAGCGTTGGGCGATTATTTTGCAGGTCCGAACCACACCCTGCCCACCAGCGGCACGGCGCGGTTCTCCAGTCCCCTCTCGGTGGACGACTTCATCAAGAAAACGCAGTACACTTATTATACACGGGATGCGCTGGCGCGTGTGGCAGAGGATGTCGCCTTCTTTGCGGAAAAAGAAGGATTAACCGCCCACGCCAAGAGTGCACGTATCCGTTTGGAAGAGGAAGCATAACGATATGAGCCGTTTTTTCAGCGACAAATATGCGTCGCTTACCCCCTACACACCGGGGGAACAACCGCGTGAGCGGCGATACATCAAACTGAACACCAACGAATCCCCTTTCCCGCCTTCGCCCAAAGCGATCGCGGCGGCAAGTGAAGCGGCCAAACGCGTGCAACTTTATTCCGATCCCACCGCCAAGGTGTTGAACGATGCCATGGCCGCCACACTCGGTGTTTCGCCTGAGGAGGTGCTGTTCACCAACGGATCGGACGAAATCTTGAATTTCGCGTTCATGGCGTTTTGTGACGATCGGCATCCTGCCGCGTTTGCCGACATCACCTACGGGTTTTACGAGGTGTTTGCTGCACTCAACGGCGTGCCGTACAAGGTCATCCCGTTGAAGGAGGATCTTTCGATCGATCCCACCGACTATTATGCCTGCGGTCACACCGTGTTTATTGCGAATCCCAATGCCCCCACGGGCAAGGCGCTTTCGCGCGATGAAATTGAAGAAATCGTGCGGCAAAACCCCGATAACATCGTGGTGGTGGATGAAGCGTATGTGGATTTCGGCGCCGAAAGTGCCGTGCCGCTCATCAAAAAATACGACAACCTGCTGGTGACACAGACTTTTTCGAAATCCCGTTCCATGGCCGGCGCACGGTTGGGTTTCGGTGTTGCCTGCCCCCACTTGATCCGCGATCTGAACACGGTAAAATATTCCACCAACCCCTATAATGTCAATGCCATGACCATGGCGGCCGGGGTGGGCACGCTCGCCGACGAAGAGTACACCCGTCGAAACTGCCGCACCATCATGGAAAACCGCGCCTACACGGCGGCGGCGTTGCAAAACATGGGGTTTGAACTCACCGATTCGCAAACCAACTTTGTGTTTGCCCGTCACCCCTTGGTGGACGGCGGCGAGATCTACCACCGCCTGAAAGAGCGCGGCATCCTGGTGCGCCACTTTGAAAAGGAACGCATCTGCCAATTCAACCGCATCACGGTCGGCACGCGTGAACAAATGGACGCGTTGCTGAACGCCCTGCAAGACATCACGGAGGAATTGTTATGAGAAACGCAACCATCGACCGCCGCACGGCGGAAACCGACATTTCCCTGCAACTGATCGTGGACGGCAGCGGTGTCAGCCGCATCGAAAGCGGCTGTGGTTTTTTGGATCACATGCTGACGCTGTTTGCGAAACACGCCCGTTTTGACCTCACCCTCACCTGCCGCGGTGACGTGGCGGTGGACGACCACC
>JAZNTC010000200.1:0-12066 GCA_045591605.1 Acutalibacteraceae bacterium
CAGAACGACATGGCTACGATCCGACTTGGGTTTTCGTTTCTTCTTTTCTGCCGACGGGCTCACGCCTGTCAAAGAAAAAAGAGCGGAAGGCACCGAAATATGCCGCTTAGAGGCAGGTTCGGATTACTCGCGTCACCTTCCCCCCTCATAAAGACTTTGTAGGGAGTGACATAGATTTGAAAAAATATCGTATCCGCGGCGGTCGTCCGCTGGTTGGAGAAGTGAATATCAGCGGTGCCAAAAATGCCGCCGTTGCCATTTTGCCTGCGGTCGCCCTGGCCGACGGTATTTGTCGCATTGAAAACCTGCCCAACATCAAAGATGTGGGCACCGCGCTTGAGATTTTGAGCGCGATCGGTGCGACGGTGCGTCGTGTGAACTCCTCCACGGTGGAGATCAACCCCTGCACCATCGATACCGAAACCGTACCGTACGACTTGGCACGCCACATGCGCGGCTCGTACTATTTCCTCGGTTCGCTGTTGGGACGTTTTCGCCGTGCGCGCGTGCCGCTGCCGGGCGGATGCGATTTCGGTGACCGCCCGATCGACCAACACCTGAAAGGCTTTTCTGCGTTGGGCGCGGTGCAGTCGCCGCTGGAAAACGCCACCGTGGAACTGATTGCCGACCGCTTGGTGGGCAACTCCATTTACATGGACAAGGTGTCGGTGGGTGCCACCGCCAACGTGATGATGGCGGCGTGCAAGGCGCGCGGCATCACCATCATTGAAAACGCCGCCAAAGAGCCGCACATCGTGGATCTGGCAAACTTTTTGAACTTCCTTGGCGCGGACATCAGCGGTGCCGGTACCGACACCGTGAAGATCCGCGGTGTGGACCGTTTACACGGCACCAACTATTCCATCATCCCCGACCAAATCGAAGCCGGCACCTATATGGCGGCGGCGGTGGCCACGGGCGGTGACGTGCTGGTGCGCGGCATCATTCCGAAACACATGGAATCCATCTCCGCCAAGTTGCGCGAAATGGGTGCAGATATTGAAGAATATGACGATGCGCTGCGCATTTCGCGCACCGAGCCGCTTCGTCATTGCAACGTGAAAACCATGCCGCACCCCGGCTTCCCCACCGATATGCAACCGCAGATTGGCGTGTTGCTGTCGATCGCCGAAGGGCGCAGTGTTTTGAACGAGGACGTGTACGATCAGCGCTTCCGTTATTTGGATGAACTGCGGCGTATGGGTGCGCAGGTGGAAGTGAACGGTCAGCTTGCTGTGTTCCAGGGCATCGACCGCCTGAAGGCAGACACCGTGAAAGCGGTGGACCTGCGCGCCGGTGCGGCAATGGTGATTGCCGGCTTGTGTGCCGAAGGCGAAACCTACGTGGAGGACATTCACCACATTGAGCGCGGTTACGAAACTCCCGTGGACAAGTTGCGTGCGCTCGGCGCGGATATTGAGCAGATCGACGTGCCGGATACGGCGAGGTAATACTGTATGGCAAGATACTGTCCGCTGTTTAGCGGAAGCGAAGGAAATTGCACTTATATCGGAAACGCGGACGCCGGCATTTTGATTGATGCCGGCGTCAGTGCTAAACGCATCGAAACCGCGCTTGCCGATCGAAATATTGACCCCGGGCGCATCGCCGCCATCTTTGTCACTCACGAACACAGCGATCACATCGCCGGCTTGAAAGTGCTTGCCAAACGGTACGGTATGCGTGTGTATGCCACGCGCGGCACCATGGAAGCGTTGTGTGAAAGTGACCGTGTGACAGCAGGCACCCGTTGCTTTGCCCTGCCTGCGGATAACCGCACGGCGGTGGAAGAAGGCGGTTGTGTGATCACGGCGTTTCAAACTCCGCACGACAGCCGCCAAAGTTGCGGTTTTCGCGTGTTGACGGCCGATGAACGCACCGTCGCCATCGCCACCGATATCGGGCACATGACCCCCACGGTGCGCAACGCCATCACAGGATGCGATCTTATACAGATTGAATCGAATCACGACATTCCGATGCTGTGCGGCGGTCCGTATCCCGATGTTTTGAAACAGCGCATTTTGGCACCCACAGGGCATTTGTCCAACCCGGCGTGTGCGGCGGAACTGACCGCTCTTGCCAAAGGCGGTACCACCCGTTTCACCCTTGCGCATTTGAGCAGGCACAACAACCGTCCCGACCTCGCGTTGCAAACCGCCCGTGCGGCGTTATCCGAAAACGGGTTGCTGGAAGGGGCGGATTACCTTCTGCGTGTGGCTTCCCCCGAAGACACACGCGGTATGATGATGTTTTGAGAGGTATATACCTATGCGTGCAATCACCGTTTTATGTGTCGGGAAACTGAAAGAAACGTACTGGCGCGATGCCGTGGCGGAATACGAAAAACGGCTGTCCGCGTTTTGTCGCCTGTCGGTGGTGGAAGTGGAGGAAGAACGCCTGCCCGAATCCCCCTCCCCTGCACAGATCGCGCAGACCCTGCAAGCGGAAGGCAAACGCTTGCTCGCCCGTGTGCCGCAAGGGGCGGCGATCTATGCCCTGTGCATCGAAGGCAAGGAACTCTCCTCCCCTGCGCTTTCGGAGGCACTTGACCGCTTGGCGGTGGACGGATGCAGTCACACGGTGTTCATCATCGGCGGCTCGTGGGGCCTTTCGGATGAGGTGAAAGCCGCGGCACGGGTGAAACTGTCGATGTCCCCCATGACCTTCCCCCATCAGTTGGCACGGGTGATGCTGCTCGAACAGATCTATCGGGCGGCACAGATCTCCTCGGGCGGAAAATATCATAAATAATGCAAAAATCGCACCGATACGCAATTGGTGCGATTTTCTGAAACCTTTTCCAAGTCTATCGAGTGTTATAGGTGAAAGAGCTCTTTTACCGTTTTTGAGAAAGGAGGCGAAGGGACGTGTATAACCTGACCGTGGCACAGGTGTTTTTGCAATACCGCCACACGGTGTACCGTTTGGCGATGGCGCGACTGGGAAACGAAAGCGCGGCGGAGGACATCGTGCAAGAGGTGTTTGTGCGTTACCTGCGCAAAGCCCCTCATTTCCACGATGAGGAGCACCGCAAAGCGTGGCTGTTGCGTGTGACGGTGAACTGTTGCCGTTCTGCCAAGACCAGCGCGTGGGCACGACACACTGTGCCGCTGGAGGATACCCTCACGGTGGAAACCGCCGAGCCGAGCGGTGTGTTGGATGCGTTGCAGACCCTGCCCCCTGCGCAACGCATCGCCGTGCATCTCTATTATTATGAAGGGTATGCGATCAAAGAGATTGCCGCCTTGACCCACACGCGTGAAGCCACTGTAAAAACGCGGTTACACCGTGCGCGGGAAACCCTTCGCCACCTGTTAGACACCGATACAAAGGAGTGACACCTATGTTTGAACGCTATCGCAACGAGGTCGATTCCCTTCGCCTTTCGGATGAGGCGACCGACCGTGTTTTAGAAGCCTTGAACACACCGCAAAAAGCACCCCGTCCCCTGCCGATACGACGGCTGGTGGCCTTGGCGGCTTGCGTGGCACTGCTGGTTGCCGCCGCCCTGCCCAACATGAAGAACACCACCGTGTCGCGGTATCCCGAAAAGCAAGAGTCCCCTGCCATTACGGTAACCTTACCGGCCGCGCACCTCACCTATGCCGACGTGTTCGCCCTGCTGGAAGAGATGAACGCGTACCGTGGGGATAACGAGTGGGTAACGGACGATGCCATCCTGCCCGAAGGCACCCCCACCATGGGCACGCAAACGGGTGCCGCCGTTGATAAAGGCGACAGCAGTACCAACACCCAATACCAAGACGTGGATGAAGCGGATTACGTGAAAGCGCAAAACGGCTATATCTACGTGTTGGACAGCATCCAAGGGCACGTGACGGTGTACCGTGCCGACGGCGACAAAACCGCCGCGGTGGCGGTGCGCACCCCCATCGACCGTGAACGGTGCGAACTGCGCAATATGTATCTCACCAAGGACCGTTTGGTGGTGCTGTATACCCGTTACGACACGGTCACGGTGAATGCAACACCCGACACCACGACCGACGATGCCGTGGGCGCACCGACCAAATCCACCTCGATGGGAAAGAGCGATGAATTCTACAAATACGATTACAGTTATATGAAGAGTTACACCTACGCCGCGGTGTATGACATTACGAACCCCACCGATCCGCGTCTGCTGACCGAATACGGGCAGGATGGCGATCTTGTGGATTCCCGTATGGTGGATGGGGTGTTGTATCTCGTCACCGATCCACGCGTATACGGCGCCGATCAAGAGGATCCCGTCACCTTTGTCCCCTCACTGTATCGGGACAACGCTCATCAGGTGGTCGCGGAGGATGCTTTGTATGCCACCATGGAGCCGAACACGGCGAACTACGCTCTTATCACCGCCGTTTCGGTGGAGGGTGAAACGGCACGCCTTGCCGAAAAAGCGGTGCTCGGTGCAGGCTATGCCACCGTGTGGGCGAACAATGCGCATATGATGCTGATGCAACGGCAAAATAGAAGCAACACGACCGATACCGAAAACGAGGACGGCACGATTCAACGCACCTATGACGACTGCACCGTGACGGCACTCACCCTGTTGGATCTCACCGACGGAGCACTCACGGTGAAAGCCACCACCGAGGTGGAAGGCGAGCCCGACAACGCATTTGCGATGGATGAATGGAACGGACATTTCCGCTTGGCGGTCACCTACACGCGCTATTACGGCAGTCACACGGTGGTCACCGACCCCACGGGGCATTACGGCAAGCACCCCTTCTTCGAAAGTCAGCAAGAGCGTTTCAACCGCTTGTACGTGCTGGACGGCAACTTGGCCGAAGTGGGGCGCATCGACGATCTGGCACCCGACGAAATGGTGCAATCGGTGCGGTTTGACGGCGTGATCGGCTACGTTGTTACCTTCCGCCAGACCGATCCGTTGTTTGCCATCGACCTTGCCGACCCCACCAACCCCACCGTTCTGTCTGCATTGAAGATCACGGGCTTTTCGGAATATATGCACCCCTTTGGGGAAAATCGCCTGCTCGGTGTCGGGTATGCCGGCACAGAAGAGGGATTGAACGGGCGGTTGAAACTCACGATGTTTGACACCGCCGACAAAACCGACGTGACGGTGAACACCTTTTTGGAGTTGCCCGAAAGCCATCATTCCTCCGATGCGCTGTGGGATCACCACGCGGTGCTCGTTGACACCGCGCGGGGGGTCATCGGACTCCCCATCGTTACCCACGGCGGACGAATGTATGAACTGTACCGTTACACCGAAGAGGACGGATTCACGGTGGTGACCACCGCCCCGACGGCGGACGTCCCCTTCATGCGCGGCATGTTCCTCGGCGATCATTTCTACCTTGCACACACCGACGGTGTGGCGGTGTACACCGCCGATTTCACACACATCACGACCGTTTCCCCCTCCATATAAGAAGAAACCGCACGTCTCATTCCGAAACGTGCGGTTTCTTTATCATGGATGGAATTTGCGCCACGATTACCGCGACGAACATCAGCACACAGCCGTAGGTCTCGCGCGTGGTGGGCCATTGAGTCAACAGCACGGCACCTGCCAGCACGGCGAACACCGATTCCAGCGACATCAAAATGGATGCCACCGCCGGCGGCGTGCGTTTTTGCCCCAAGATCTGGAAGGTGTATGCCACGCCGCTGGAAAGCAAGCCTGTGTAGCACAGCGGCAACCATGCCGCCGCCACCGCTTGCCACGCAAATGCCGGTTCCGTAAACCATGCCGCCACACCGTTTAACACACCGCTCACCAAAAACTGCAAACAGGAGAGCAACACGCCGTCCACACGGGCAACGTAACGATCCACCGCGATGATCTGCGCGGTGAAGAACACGGCACACACGAGGGTGTAGACATCCCCTTGATTGAACGAAAATCCGCGTTCGCCGCACAAAAGATAGAGTCCGCCCAGCGCCACCGCCGCCGCCACCCAGCCGAGCAACGACACGCGCTGACGAAACAGCAACCACGCGGCAAACGGCACCAAAACGACGTATAACGCCGTGATGAAACCCGATTTTCCCACCGTGGTATACAAAAGGCCGATCTGCTGTGCCGCCGATGCCAAGAACAAAAAGCCGCCGCACAGCACACCGCCCATCACCGCATCGCGTGGGCGCGCCGCCAAGGCCATTCCTTGTTTTTTGTGCCGAAACCAAATCACAGGCAACAGCGCCGCCGCTCCCAGCAAGAAGCGAACCGAACCGAAGGTAAAGGGGCCGAGATGATTCATCGCCACGCTTTGCGCCACAAAGGCACAGCCCCAAATCAGCGCGGCAACCAACAGCATCACACTGCCGACCAATGTTCCTTTATTTCGCATGGTACACCGCATGTCCTTTCCATTCGTTATCTGTCGCGATGCCGAACACCGCCGTGACGGGGCGCATCCCATCAATCGAAATCAAAACCGCTTTTTTATTCATGCCATTCATTCCTTTGCGTATTACACAACAGAATTATTATATCATAACAACAAAAAAAGGCAACCGTTTCTTGCAAACGATTGCCTTACATCTTGATGATTTACATCCACAACCTCATGATAAAAAACCAAAGGACAAGTGATAACGCCGCTTCGCACCACCCTACCCATTTTGCACGGTGTTTTCCTCGCAGAAGGCGCACGTTCCAAATAATCAAGCCAACCATCGCCGCGGAAGCGAGCACCCACACAACGGCACAGTACAGAGCAAACGACGAATATCCTGCCATTACCGACTGCCCGTCAAGCGGAAGCGCAAAGAGCAGACTTGACAAGTTTAAAAAGCAAGTGCACCCAATACCAAAGAGCGGTGCATACGCAAATGAAAGCAAAATACAACCAAACAAAAGCCGTTTCTTCATCTTTGTTACCTTTCTTGTTACATCACGCATATCGTAGATGCTCATTATACCACGCATCAAAGCAAACTGCAACCGTGATTTCACAAAAAAACGCTCGCACCCATCAGGTGTGAGCGCTTTTATCTATTACGTTCTCGGCGGTAGTGCCGTGCCGTTTGTGCGATCGAACTTAAACAAGACGTACAGTTGAGAGTGGTTCATGGCGCCAAATCCACCCAACGCCAAACTGCCGGTGGTGCCGCGCTGGTTGATACCTCCATCGGTCTTGACCACGGTGGCATACGGATTGTTTTGCTTCCAACGCGCCAACAACACGTTGGTTTCGGTGCGCGTGATTCCATGTTCCGCCAAATGGACCACCGCATATTGATTTTGGTTGCCGCCTTTGAACATCTCGTATTCAATCGACAAGGCATCCAAGACGTATTTGTTCACCATCAGACCCGTCTTATGTTTTAAAAGGAACGTGCCTTTCACATTGGCGACCTGCGGATAGGCGGCAAACCAATCGTTGATCTTTTGAATGAACGCATCCTCGCGCAGATTTTCGCGACGAAACGTCTGCCGATATACCGTCACCTGCTTTTTACCGCAGGTCGAGCAAAACGCCGCGCCCTCCTGCAACGGGGCGTTGCAATACATACACGTACTCATTATAGGACTCCTTATCGTGTCGGCGGCGGCGCGAAACCGCTGTCGTCGTTGTTGGGCGTCGTGGCCGAACCGTAAGGGTTAAACTGCGCCATCGCCAACTGATCACGGCGGTGTTTGCGCACCGCAACGATGACCATCGTGATAACCAACGCCACCATCAACACGATCACAAACACGAAGAAAATGAGAAACAGCGAATGGGACGACGTGAAAAGCGAAAAACTTCCTTCGAACTCGTCAATGCCTTCGGCTGCATCGTATATGGTAATGTCTTTCATGTGGCGATCGGGCAATCCCCTATCGCTCAGCAAGCACAAATTCGTGATACTGATCTGTTCCACTTCACCCGGACAACCGAACAATTCCATCACGAATTCACTTTCGCCCTTTTTGATATCCTCACCCGGTGGATCTAAGTAATACTTGCCTTCGTCCGTCACTACGTAGATCTCACAACTGTTCACCCAACCGAACGAGATGTTTCCGCCGGTGTTGTTTTCGATCTCCAACGTCACCAGCTGACCGTCGCCCACAGACTCGATCGCTTCCACTTCTATGTGCAAAGTATCCTTGGAATTGCAGGACGTCAGCGAAAGCAACATCACGCCCGCCCAAAGAAGCAAGACCATACGAATCAAACTCTTTTTCATATACCTCTCCCCCTTTTCCCTCATTGCTTCCACTATATCACAAGCCTCCCCGTCTGTCAAGTAACGGGACACCGCTCGCCTCCAAAACCAAAAGGATTCTTGGAGTTCGTTTCAAGCCTGGTCTCTGAAAAACAAAAGGAGCACCCCCTTTGGGGGGTACTCCTTTTGTGGTGCCGCTGACCGGGCTTGAACCGGTACGGTATTGCTACCGAGGGATTTTAAGTCCCTTGTGTCTGCCAATTCCACCACAGCGGCAGGTGTTGCGGCTTTGTTTATTTTACCTCTTTCCGCATGGAATGTCAAGAGGTTACACCAACAAACACACAGGGACGAGCACCGCCAAGAACCCGAAATTGAACAGTGAAAACGTCTTGACGTATGCGACCGTTTTTCCGGGATTGTGACACGTGTATTCGCGGAAGGTGATGAGGGATGCGAGCGATGCAATGAGCGTGCCCACACCGCCGATGTTCACACCGAGCAACAGATCGCGATAGTTATCGGTGAACTGCGACATCAAAATTGCGGACGGTACGTTGCTGATGCATTGGCAGGACACCACGCTGAACAGCAAGGTGCTTTTTTG
Source organism: Acutalibacteraceae bacterium (assembly GCA_045591605.1). Taxonomy (GTDB): domain Bacteria; phylum Bacillota; class Clostridia; order Oscillospirales; family Acutalibacteraceae; genus SIG588. The sequence goes on from JAZNTC010000200.1 coordinate 8,747, forward strand.
AAGCAGGGCGGAAAACGCTTCGCGCACCACGTCGATGCGCGCCATATTGCCCGAAAAGACGAAGAAAAACACAAAGGTGAGAAGCAACGGATAATCCACCATTTTGAGCGCCTTGCGATCCGCCACCAGCAACGCGGCAGGAATCACCAAGAGCCCGATCCAATACGGAATGCCACGAAACACAATGGCAATGGACAGCGCAAACAGCGCCAAATACAACGCTGTGCGCCCTTTTGGCAGGGTGGCCGTTTCCTCGGCGATCGCGAGCGGCTCGGGTTTCACAAACACAACGGCGCACACGGTGAGCAATGCCACCGACACCGCAAACGGCAATGCCATAATGGCCATAAACTCCCCTGTGGGGATGGTGTATTTTGTGTAGAGATAGAGGTTTTGGGGGTTGCCGAAGGGGGTGAGCATACCGCCGAGATTTGCCGCAATGTTCTGCAACACGAACGTAACCGCCATATACTTATCCTTGCCCGTGGAGGACAACACGAAGTAGCCGAGCGGCAAGAAGGTGAGCAGCGCCATGTCGTTGGCGATCAGCATCGACCCCAAGAAGGTGATGTAGAGCAGTGCCAACACGCTCATGCGTGCAGTCTTGAAACACTGCACCACCGTTTGTGCCAAAATGTAGAAAAAGCGGATGTTTTTGAGCGCACACACCACCGCTAACACGCAGAAAAGGCAGGTGAGCGTTTTCACGTCGAAATACCCCAGATACTCCGCATCGGGCGGCACGGCGACACAGGTGAGCAGGGCTGCCGCCAACGCCACCGTCATCACAATATTCTTTTTGAAAAAGCCGATGACGTGCGCCACGTCGTCTCGCACGTGATGCAACACATCGTGCAACCAATGATGCGGATGTCTTACCGCGTGACCGTGCAGATGCACACCTCTCCCCCCCTTTTCACAAACCGAAAATGAGTATACCACGCATACCGCGAAAAAGCAAGAAAAAATAATGTTGCTCTATTGACAATCTTTTATATAATGTGTACACCAAAAAGCAATAAGGGGAGGGATTCCATGCATCTCAACACCGTATACGCAGGGCTCGGCAGTTGGATGGAAGAACTCGGCGTACAAATCTCCCTTCCCCACGCTTACGGGGATTATCTGCTAAAATAAACAAAAAACGGCTGTTGCTCATGCAACAGCCGTTTTTTGATATCTTACAATTTGATGCGTTCGCCGCGCAGACGGGATTCCTCTGCCGCAAACACAACGCGATGCGCTTCGAACATCCACGGGTCAACACCGTCCGTGCTGCCGTCCGCTTCCTGTACCGCCTTGGCAAAATGCTCCATCAAGCCGCCGTCACCGCCGCAATGCTTAGTGCCGTCGGTGGTTACGTTGATCTTGGTTTCGGTCATATCACGGAATTTTTTGAGCACAATCACACCCGTTTCCATGCAACCGCCCACTTCGCCTTTGGTGCCCATGATCTTCATGGTGCGGTTGTTTTCCAGCGAGAAAGCACTGACGGTGAACATTGCCGTGGCACCGTTTTCAAACTGCATACCCACCACTTGATGGTCACACACGTCGTTATCGCACCGATACACACACCGACCGTAGGGGTTGGTTTTGAGGGCGTTTATAATGTCCTCTTTTTCGTTTCCGCACTCGAACTTATGCACGAAATACGATGCCTTACCGCTTGTATACTGTTCCACCGCATTGTAACTGCAACGATCGGCATAGGGGCAACCGTCGGTGCAACGGGCAGGCACGTCCTCGCCCGGGGCGTTTTCGTATTTGAAATAGGTGTTGCTCCCATAGGATGAGATATATTTGCAAGAGGAGCCCACCAAATACAAGATCAGATCCATATCGTGGCTGGATTTTGCCACGATCAGTGGCGACGAGGTTTGGCTGTTGTTCCACTCGCCGCGCACGTAGCTGTGGGCATGATGCCAAAACCCTTCGTTTTCGTTCAACTGCATCGTGACGATGTCGCCGATCTCCCCTGCCTCAATGATCTCTTTGATCTTTTGGATAAAGGGGGTATACCGCAACACAAACCCCGTCATAAACACCTTGTCGTAGTCTTGAAATGCCTCTTCGAGCAGTTTCACTTCGGGCAGCGTGGGGGCAATCGGCTTTTCCAGCAGAATGTGATACCCGCACTCTTTGGCGAGCAAGGTCGGCTCAATATGCATGCGATCCTGCGTACAAATGAGCACAGCATCCGCCAAACGCCCTTTCGCGAAAAATTCTTTATAATCCTCAAAGCACATATCGTCCGCGACCCCGTGCGTTTGGCGGAACTTTTCCCGTTTTTGGCGGTCGGGTTCCACCACGCCCGTGATCTTGAACAAACCACGGCTTTGAATGTACGGCGCATAACAGTCTTTACCGCGACCGCCTGCACCGATCACCACACATGTTTTCATACTTGTCCTCCGTCCAATTGCACACACTTCGGCGCTATTATACCACACACGACAATAGTTGGCAAGGTCTAATTTTTATCTATATTTGTTCTTTATTTGATGTCGGGAATGCGGTATTTATCGCTCTCTTGCAAACCAAGCACATCAATGCCTTTTTGGAACAGCGAGATGGCACCGTCTGCTTTTGATAAAAGCGACCGAGTGCACCGGGAATCGCCTCGTCCCAAAAATGGTCGGTGAGGCACAGCGAGGTAAGCCCCTGTTCCTTGGCGTATTGCAACATGCGCCCCGGCGTTTGGGCAGGGTCGTTGGAACACAGCGACAACTGCAAATGAAGGTAATCGTGGTCGATGATGTATTGCACATCTACCGCCACCTTCTTGCCCTCATTGTATCACAAACGCTTTTTCGTGATTATTCTTCGTTTTTCTTGTCGTCAGAGAAGACCTTGTTCAACACCATCGTTGCCACAATGATCACGCCGATCACAAGAAAGATGCTGATCATGCCTGCCGCAAGCACCGTGAGGGCTTCCGCCAGCTGTTCAGGGTAAAATCCCAATTTGATTTCCATATTCCTTTCCTCCTTAGGGTGAGCAATTAAACCCAAACTCCGTTTTGGGAAGGCGGATTTTCGCTCATCCATTGTTAAAATGCTCGCCAATACGGGAGTATTGGCTGCGCTTTTGCCGCGACTGAACAAAAATCCGCTCTTTCCAAAATCTGCGACCTCAAAGCGAGGAGATTTTGAGGGATTTTTGTTTCGGTCGGGCGAAGTAATGCTTTCGCCTTACGAGAACGAACGAAGCGAAAAGCACCAAAATATACCGCTTTGAGGCGGGTTCGGGTTTGACTGCTCACCCTACGCAAAGAACGCCAAGATCAAACCGCCGGAAGTCGGATCGTAGCCATGTCG
>JAZNTC010000201.1:0-1664 GCA_045591605.1 Acutalibacteraceae bacterium
ATCTTCGCTTTATCCACCACACCGGTGCAGTAGCCGGCGAGGTCGTATTCATCCACGGGATAGAAGCCGGGCATTTCGGCGGTTTCGCCGCCGATGAGCGCCGCACCCGACTGCACACAGCCTTCCGCCACGCCCTTCACGATGTCGGCAATGCGTTCGGGAACGTTCTTGCCGCACGCAATGTAGTCAAGGAAGAACAGCGGTTTCGCACCGGCACAGATGATGTCGTTCACGCACATCGCCACGCAGTCGATACCGACCGTGTCGTGCTTGTCCATCAAAAAGGCGATCTTCAACTTGGTGCCGACACCGTCGGTGCCACTCACCAACACAGGACGGGTGATGCCCGTGAGATCCAGTTCAAACAAACCGCCAAAACCGCCCACGTCGGAGCAGACCCCGGCCGTCATGGTTTTGGCAATGTGCTGTTTCATCAATTCCACCGCACGGTAACCGGCGGTAATATCCACGCCGGCGGCGGCGTAGCTGTCGGATTTGGATTGCATACTCATTTCGTAACCCTCTCTTTATGTTCGGTTAATTTTCTCGAAGAACGGAGAATAAACGCTGCAAGGTGTCAAGGCGAAAATACGCGCGGTTTCACCGCAGGTGAAATGTGCGGCACGGTGTCCGCCGCACAAGTGCGCATTTTCTCGAAGAAGAATAAAGGCGTTGCCTTTATTCTTCTCCTGTCCAACAGTAAGTGCAGAGTTCTTCACGAGGCAGACCGATCGCTTCCACGATGCCGTCTATCGATTGGAACTCCAACGAAGCAAAGTGCAACTTTTCGCAGATGGCACGGCGCAACTTCTGCCCACGCTCGGTGGAAGAGTCGCTGTATTCCGCGATGTGGAGGTCGCCCTCTTCCCCTTCCAGTTCCATGATGGTGCGGCGAGCGATCAAATCCAGATCACTCGTGGAACGGGAGAAGTTCAAATACTTGCACCCGTACATGATGGGCGGACAGGCAGAGCGCATGTGCACTTCCTTCGCACCATGCTCATACAAGAAATCCACCGTTTCTTTGAGCTGCGTGCCGCGGACAATGGAATCATCCACGAACAAAAGGCTCTTATCTTGAATCAATTCGTGCACGGGGATCTGCTTCATCTTCGCCACACGACTGCGTTCTTTCTGGCTGGACGGCATAAAACTGCGCGGCCAGGTAGGCGTATATTTGATGAAGGGGCGCGCGAACGGGATACCGCTTTGGTTGGCATAACCGATGGCGTGCGGCGTGCCCGAATCCGGCACACCGCAGACGTAGTCAATGCCGTCGGTGAGACCTTTCGCCTCGTCGTCACGCGCCATGATGCCGCCGTTGCGGCAACGCATCACTTCCACGTTGACCCCTTCATACCCCGAGGTAGAATACCCGAAATATGACCACAAGAACGCGCACACCCGCTTCTTTTCCCGTGGGAGCGCGAGCACCTTCACGCTGTCGGCGGTGATGCGCACGATCTCACCCGGGCCAAGTTCTCTCAAAGGGGCATACCCCAATTTATCCCCTGCAAAGGATTCGAAGGACACGCAATATCCTTCCTCGCTTTTCCCGAGCACCACGGGGGTGCGCCCCAAACGGTCACGCGCGGCCACGATGACCCCGTCGTCCCCCAAAATGAGGATGGACACCGATCCGTCGATCACGTCCTGCGCATACC
>JAZNTC010000202.1:0-8144 GCA_045591605.1 Acutalibacteraceae bacterium
GTTGTTGCCGTTCGTGAAGCTGGTTTCGGGCAACAGCAAACCACCCACGCCGTTTTCCACTTTGGTGTTCGGCACTGAATAGCCGTTGACGTGCGAAAAACGAGTTGCCGCGCCCTCGACGTACATCTCGAACTGGTTCAGTTCGATGGTCGTGTTCTCGTAACCCGCCGTGGTGTACACCTTGATGTACACGGGCTTGTTCTTGGTGCTGTCTTGCGCCAACGCGTTGCCCTGCAACTTGAAGCCGGTATACGACCCATCGGCGAAGGCTAACATGTTCTTCGAACCGGGCGTCTTCACGTCGGGATAGTACTCCGTCAGCACACGGCCTTCAAAATCGACGTACGCACAGCCGCGATCCACGTATTTCGTGTCGACAATTTTAAGCGACTTGATGTACGCGCCTCCTTCACCACAGGTCATGCCTTGAAAAGCGATATACATACCGGTAGTGCGCATCAGTTCCAACTGCGCTGCAGAATAGGTGTAGGTGAGCAACGCAGTCTGACCCTTCACCAAGCAGTGGGCATCCGAGAAGGTGCTGGTGCTGCCGTTGAGAGAGGCAGCGGTTCTCACCGGGTGATACCCAATCCACTGCTGGTCGTTGTCGGTCTGCAACGTACCGTTTTGATCGTATTTTCCCGAAGGCGCCATGCGGAGTACATTGTACGTGGAGGTGCACAGCGAAGGATCGATGTAATACTCGATCAAGAGGGTAACGCTTTCGGTATCCGCATTGCCCAGTGCATTGCCGGTGAGGCTGATGCCCCAATAGTTACCAAGTTTGTGGGCATAACCTTCTTCCTCGGAAATTTTGACAATTTCACTTTCGTAGTAGGCAAGATCGGACACGTTTGTTCTCACTTCGCTCGTCTCCGGATCCACCTCGAACCAAGTATAGGGGATAGGCAGGATCGTTTCTTGCTCGATGATGGTCGCATCGCAGACCGAGCACTTCACACCATCGGTCAAACCTTCTTCGGTGCAAGTGGGATCATAGCCTTTCACAATCACTTCGGTGTGACCCGTAACCGCAACCTCTTCCTGTGCCACGAGCACTTCGCCGCACACGGAGCAATGTTTACCTTCGGTCAAACCGGTAGCGGTGCAAGTCGGAGCAACCGCCGCATCCACCGCTTCGGTGTGGCCGAGAGCGTCAACAACATTCTGTGCGACCAAAACGGTGCCGCAGACCGAGCAATGCTTACCTTCGGTCAGACCGGTTTCGGTGCAGGTCGGGGCTTTCGCTTCGTCCACTACTTCGGTGTGGCCGAGAACATCAATAACTTCCTGTGCCGTCAAGATTTCGCCGCACACGGAGCAATGCGAGCCTTCGGTCAAACCGGTGTTCATACAGTCGGGCTCTTTGCCTGCATCCACAGCGGGCGTATGACCCAGAGCATCGACAACTTCCTGTTTCACGAACACTTCTTCGCACGCGGAGCAGTGTTTACCTTCGGTCAAGCCGGTGGCGGTGCAAGTCGGAGCAACTGCTTCGTCGATCACTTCAGTGTGACCCAGAGCATCGACAACTTCCTGTGCCACGAGCACTTCTTCGCACACGGAGCAGTGTTTACCTTCGGTCAAGCCGGTAGCGGTGCAGGTCGGAGCAACCGCCGCATCAATCGCTTCGGTGTGACCCGAAGCCTCAACGACTTCCTGTTCCACAAGAATTTCGTTGCAGACCGAGCAGTGCTTACCTTCGGTCAAACCACTTTCAGTACAAGTCGGGGCTTTCGCCGCATCAACTACTTCGGTGTGACCGAGCGCGTCGATCTCCTCTTGTGCCACCAGCACCATCTGACAGCGGGAGCAGTGTTTACCCTCGGTCAAGCCGCTTTCAGCGCAGGTGGGGGCTGTCTCCTCATCCACCGCCACGGTGTGACCGAGTACCGCCACCGTTTGCGCCACCTTCAAAAGCGTGTCGCATTCCATACAAATGGTATCGCCGGTACTGCCGGCCTTGTTGCAGGTTGCCGCCTGTGCACCGATCACCTGCGTGCGTGGATGCGTGCAAGTAACAGGCGCCACTTCGATCCACGCAATATCATCCAAATCGCCATCGGATTGCAACACATAGTTGCCGCCCGACTGCACGTAGTGTGTATCGCGCAGACGGATGGACGCAATGCCGTTCAACCCGTTGCAGAACACTGTATTCTCCAACAACAGGGTTGCCGCGCCGTTTTGGAAATTCATGGTGTAGCAGGAGCTCCACCGCTCATCACCGGCAATTTCCTCTGTGTCGTACGCCGCTTTTTGATATTCCACCACGAGTGACGAAAGGTCACTGCCTTCTTTGGTGTGAATACGCAAAATGTAGTCCTTCGGCGTGGTGCTGTCGGCCGAAAGCAGGCGGTTCACCTTGACGTAACCGTAGTTGAAACGGGGATACTGCTGTGCGGTGTCCTCTGCGTAGTATTCCGCCAAGCTCGTGCTCATCGTCAACCCCGTGGACTTATCCGTCGCATACTGCGGATAATGGACGGGACTAATCATATGGTCAAAATAGAGTGCCTCGGACAATTCCTTTTGCGGCAGATACTGCAAATCGGAGGCTTTGCAAACCGTAACCGATTTCAGATAGATCGCCGAACCGGAAGTGCCGGTATCATCCATATTCCAACAGACAAGCTCCATTGTCTCGCCGTTCACCAGCGCTTTGGCGGTATCCACCGTGCCGTACTCTGCACCCGCCGGGGCGGTGGTGCCGTTGCCGATGTTGCCGCCGGTAGTCGCTTGGTAGGTGACACCGCTTCCCACCGTGAAGCCAATCACGTTGAGTGCCCCTTTGGTCATCGCATCGCCGGCATTCACGCTCAAGCAATCCCACGTGTCATCCGTGCCACCGCCGTTGATGCCAAGATTGTATCCGTTGCCGCGCAAGGTCAAGCATGCGTTGTTTTCCCATTGGTCGGTGGCATAGTATTCATAGATAACCGCCAATGCTTCGCCTGCCAGAATGTCCGTTTCATCAATGCCAAAGTTATTCAAGCAGAATTGGAAGGCTTGATTTTGCTTGCACAGTTTTGCACCGTAACTGTCGGTGCCGGGAATTTGCTCCACCGTGTAATTTGTTGCCGTGGCAAAGGTGCCCACCAACGAGCCGCTCGAAAAATCGAGTTTCGCATACACGTGATTTTCTTTAAGAACGCTGTTGCAGGCGGCGCAGCACACGCCTTTCGCCAAATCAACCGTGTTACACTCGTTTTCCAGCATCCACGCGTGCAGATCGTCCCGCACCGCGGTGGGAATATCCCCGTTACACGCCGTTTGCAGGTCATACACTTCAATACGCGCGATCTTCGACACTTCGGTGTACCACACACGGAAAGCGCCGAGCCCGCCGTTCAACTGATTGGCAAAGCAGCATTCGGGCAAAAACATGCCCCCCACCCCGTTTTTCACGGTGGCAACCGCCGTTTTGTAGCCGAGGGTGGTGTTGAATTTCGTAGTCGTGCCGTTGCTCACTTCATACGCGTGTAAAGCGACGGTGGTGTTTTCGTACCCCTCGTTCGTGTAGATCTTGATATACACGGGTTTGTTCGTCGTGACATCGGTGGACATCGCCGCACCGTACACTTTGAAGTAGCGATACAACCAATCCTGATCCGGATAATTTTCGTGCTGCTCATAATCTCCCCACGCCATCAAGTGTGCATATGGCATGGTGATCTCGGAATAGAAATCGCACACGGCATTTTCGCGCAGGTCGGCATAGGCATAATCGCCGCCCTCCACGTGCAACGAGGAGGTGGGCACCAATTTCACCGATTGGATGTACACGTTCGATGCACATCCCGTCAGGGTGAAGGTGAATGCCGCGTCTCCAATCACCGCGCGCTCTTCCGCCGTGAAGGTGTGGAACACCAATGCCGACCGTTGTGCCTGCAGCATGTGAGTGGAGGAGAGCAATTCCACCGCCGCGTAATTCCCAAACTGATAACGGAACATCGGCTGATCACCGCTCAAATCCCCTGCGATGTAGTATTCGATCGCCATGGTGAGACTTTCGCTCGCAGGAATATCACGGAACAGCGCCCCTGTGAGGGTGAGCCCTGCCGTGTTGGGATTCAACGCCACACCGTATTCTCCGTCACCGAGCGAGACAACGTCTGCCTCCTGTGCCGAAACGATGCAGTCGGTGGTCAGCACACCGCCGTCGGTGTCCATATACGCATAGCCGAGCGGATCGATCGACACGCCTCTTTTCACAACCGCGCCGCACAACGTACAAACCGTGTCGCCCGTGTATCCTACCGTAAGGTGCGTGGGCTCTGCCGCGTTACGCAGCACGGTGGTGCTGTGCGCACACATCATATACGTCCACGAAGCCGCCGTGAGCGGTGTGTTGCCGCTCGCCACCGTTATCGCGGCGCGATTGGTTTCACTGCCGCCGTAAATCACATTCGAAAGGGCGGTACAACCGCTGAACGCATCCGTGTTCACCGCGGTGACCGAGTAAGGCAAGGACACCTGCGTGAGGGCGGTACAGCCGTTAAATGCCGAAGCCCCAATCGTTTCCACCCCCATGGGGATGGCAATGCCTTTCAGTGCGGTGCAACCGTTGAACGCGTTATCGCCAATGGCGGTGAGCGTTTCGGGCAAAGCCACCGCCGTTAGGTTTTTGCCGCTGAACGCATTTGCCGCAATCGCCACAACAGGGTTGCCGCCGATGGCGGCAGGCACCGAAATGGCGGTAGCCGAACCGGTGTAACCCGTGATCGTCACCTGATTGTTCTCAGTGGTATAGGTGAAACCCGATGCGGCATCGCTGCCGCTGTATGAGGTCGTCCACTGCTGCAGAGAACTGCCGTTGCTGTAATCCTGCTCTGTCTCCCACCCTATGATAGTCCTCAACACCTTGAACGCGGTGTTGTAGTGACCGCCGGTCACCGTCACGCGGTTGCGGTGGGTATACGCCGTGATGACCGGGGTATCCGAACGCTCCGAACTCAACCCCACCACATTGACCGTGCCGCCGGAGGACATTTCAAAGAACTGCGAACTCGTATGATTCAGCGCCGCATTGTACAAATGCAACGTGCCGCTTTCCACGCGCACGCCGGCCGTGGGCGAGGGCCCCCATTCGGCGAAGTTGTGAATGGCGATCTCACCCGTAAAGGTGCTCGTCAGATGAATGTCGTAAATGCTCTTATCGGTCACGGCATATTCGCCCGTAATGTTCGAGCCGTTCTGGTTAAATGCCGTGAGCTGCATATTGAGGATCTCAATATTGTTGCCTGCTTCCACACGCAACGCTTCGGTCGCATAGTCCACACCGTGACCGTACAGCCGCACACCGTTCGGCTGGTTGCCGTTTTCGCTTTTCAGCAACACACCGTACAGCGAGGAATAGTTAAAGCAGTTGTATACCAACTGATCCTGCACGTCACCAAGCGTCAACGCAATCGCGTTGTTGTTGAACTGACGTTGCATTTCCAGGTGGAAATGCGCCTGCATATCCACGCTCGGGGAGGCGCCCCAATCGCCCCACACATCGCCGTGGGATTTCAAAATGGCGTTGTAGTTGAACTGGTAGTTGCGAATGACACCGCCCACCGAACCGCCGCCTACCACAATACCGCGGTAGAAGAAATGCCCTGCCAGATAATCCACGTAGTGGTTGTCGCAACGGTTGGTCGCCAAGTCGACACCGTTATAGCCGTTTTGGGAGGACACGTTGATGACGTACACATCCGACCCGGCGCCGCGGATGGCATAGGGATAGGATTCAAAGGTGAAGCGATAGCTTTCCACCTCGTTCACGGTGACAGAGGTGTATTGGCTGTTTTGCTCGGGATAATGGAAGGTGATGCCGCGAATACCGGACGATGCCTCCAAGGTCACGGTGGCATTGTCTGTTTCGCTGCCGCGACGGTACACCGTAATCACGGTGTTAACCGGTGCCGGAACCGAGCCAAAATCCCCTGCGCCGCGCAGTTCCACACCCGTCGGCACGGTGAGCGCACCATCCACACGGTATTTGCCGGGCGGCAGGAACACCAAACCGCCGCCGTTGTTGCCTGCCTGCGTGAGCAACGTCTGCAACACTTCGGTCACGTCGGTCGCACCGGTGTTATCCGCCTTTGCAATGTACACCGTTTGTTTGGCAGGACCTTTCACCTGTGATCCCGTTTCGTCAGCGGAGAGCGAGGTGTAGTCTTTCATGTTGAGTGCCGTCGCGCTGTAAGACTCGGGACAACCGCCTTGGTTGACATAGGTGATCTCGCCGCCGTTCGCCGCACGGTTGCCCAGCAAGATGCCCGAATACGCGCCCGAATTCAACACCACCTGCGGTGCTGGAGTCAAGAGATCGGAATCGCCAACCAAAATGTGCCCCCTATTGGACACGATCGCCCCTTCGCGCACGGTGGAGGACAGCATGGACAGGCGCACGCCGTTGTTCTGCAAAATCGCCGCACCGCTCGCCGCGATGTCGATGTTGATGATCTGCAACGAACCGAACGAGCCGTTAAAATCGCTTGCTGTGAGGTTTATCCCGTACACGCAGTTGCGGATGGTGATATCTGCCAGCGATTCACAATAGCCGCCCAACACGTTGTCCACGCGAATGGCGTTGTAACAGTCGGTGAATGTGAGCCCCACACACTGTCCGTTGGGAAACAGATCCGAAAACGCACTTTTCCCAAAATATAACCCCGTATGATATCCGTGGATGTCGGAATAGGTGAGGTACGACCAGTCGATACGCCGCAATGCAATCGCCGTGGCGTTTTGATACAAGTAGTCGCGCAAGGCGCGCTCGGCCGTGGCAGACGTGGGTGCGCCCGCAAGACCCGATTCGATCCAGTAGTCAGGTGCAAAATGGATCTCTTCCAAACGTGCAATATCTATCACCGCGTCCATATCCAAGCCCTTGTACAGCGGTGTGCCGTAGACATTCCACACATTCGGGCAGTTGACACCCGCATTTTGCTGAACAGCAAAATAGGCGTTCACAAAGGTGATGTTCTGCACAAAACTATGTTGATTGGTGCGCACCGTGGGCGAGTAGGGCACAATGGCATCCGCACGCTGTTCCGGATACCAGAAGGTCAGGTTACGCACCTGCGTGTGGTTGCCCATGAGAAGGAAGGGCGCGGCACTCGCGTTGTTGTGCCCATAATACACTTCAATGACCGTGCCCTTGACCTTGTAATTCTCTTCGGGCGATACCCAATCACCGCAGATGGACACGCCGCGCGGCATGCGGATCTCATGGTAAAAGCTGTAGTGTCCCGACGGAATGTACAGCGTGCCGCCGCCGGCCGCTTCCAAGCCTTCCAAAAGCGAGTTGACCACGGGAGCGTAGTCCGCGTTGCCGTGGCGGTCGATCACATCAATGTTATGCTCTTCCACGTATTCCGCGAGGTTATACCCTGCCACCAAGGGAGTGGAATCGTCCATCCCCTCACCGAATTCCACCTCTTTCCACTGCGGCGGTTCGGGCACAAAGGTGTTGTCACCGATCGGGTCATCCACGATCGAGGGGGCTTGATACGCCGTGTTGACCAGACGGATGTTGCAGATTTTCATCGTTGCCTGTTGCCCGTTCAACAAGGCATTGGGAGCACCGTAATAAATACGGAAATAGTTGAACGCTGTGGGATCAAATGCCTCCGTACCCGTCGATCCGGTGATCACCGAAAGCGGCAAAAGACGCCGCACCCACGTGTTACGTTGGAACAGCAACTGACTCGTTCCGGCGAACACTTCCTGTTCATCAAAGGTGCCGGAACTGGTCAGTTCGATCTGACCACCGCCCACTTGCCCGTTTTCGAGTGCGGCGACCAAGCCGCTGTCACCCGACACATACATATCCAGCTGCAATGCCAACGTATTTTGCGCGGCATTGGTGGAATACCCGTGTTGGGTCAGATCCAACGGCTCTCCCAAGCGGTAGCTCACCCCGTCCGTCAAGTTGGAGTCGGAATCGGCAACAACCAATTGGTCTAACGTACAGAAAAACTCTGCCACGACATATTGCCCTTCGCTTGCCGCCGCGGCCGTAACTGCCGCCGCAGGCGATACAAGTTGCAGCCCGATGGCAGGGACCATCAGACACAAACACAAGAGCAGCGCCAAACATCTTTTTGCTAACATAGTCTCGCACCCTTCGCTATATGATATAAATCTATTAT
>JAZNTC010000203.1:0-4673 GCA_045591605.1 Acutalibacteraceae bacterium
TGTTTGCCGGGGAACGTGTGGGCACGGTTGAGTGCGCCTGCGAGCTTCTTATACAAGATCTCGTTCACGAGCGAGGATTTGCCCGATCCCGACACCCCTGTGATCAGGTTGAGTGCCCCGAGTTTGAAGGACACGTCGATGCTTTTCAGGTTGTTTTCGGCGGCGCCGCGCACTGTCAGCCACTGCCCGTTGCCTGCCCGACGGGTGGAGGGCACGGGAATGCGCCGCCGTCCGCTCAAATAGTCGCCCGTGAGGGAATGGCGGCATGTCATCAACTGTTTGGGTGTGCCCGAAAACACCACTTCACCGCCGTGCACACCGGCGCCGGGACCGATATCCACCACATAATCTGCCGCGCGCATGGTGTCCTCGTCGTGTTCCACCACAATGAGGGTGTTACCGAGATCGCGCAGATGGCGCAGGGTGGCGATCAACTTCTCGTTGTCGCGCTGATGCAAGCCGATGCTCGGCTCATCCAGCACGTACAGCACCCCCGTGAGCGACGAGCCGATCTGGGTGGCCAGTCGAATGCGCTGTGCTTCACCGCCCGACAGCGACCCTGCCGCACGGGAGAGGGTGAGGTAATCCAACCCCACGTTTTGCAAAAAGCCCAAACGGGAACGGATCTCTTTCAAAATCTGCCGCGCGATCATCTGCTCGCGCTCGGTCAGCACCAGGGCATCCACCGCTTTAAGCGCTTCTTCCACCGAAAGATCGCAGAATTCAATGATGTTGCGTCCGCCCACCGTGACCGCCAGACTTTCGGGTTTCAAGCGCTGTCCGTTACAACCGCTGCAGGGCGATTGGCTCATATAGGTCTCCAACTCTTCGCGCATCCAACTGCTTTTGGTTTCGCGGTGGCGACGGGCAAGGTTGTTCAAAACCCCCTCGAATTCGTGGTGATAGGTGCCCGTGCCGTATTCGCCCGTGCGCACCATGGTGATGCGCTCGCCGCGACTGCCGTACATCAGCACGTCCACCACGTCGTCGGGCAGATCCGCAAACGGCACGTCCAGCGAAAACCCGTAATGCGCCGCCAACCCTTCGTAATACATCCGCGTAATGGTGGCACCCGTGCGGTAATCCCATCCGCTGGCACGGATCGCGCCCTCGCGAATGGAGAGGGAGGGGTCGCGCACCACCAAACGGGCATCCATCGCGAGCTTCACACCCAAACCCGTGCAGGTGGGACAAGCACCGAAGGGGTTGTTAAACGAAAACATTCGCGGTGCCAGTTCTTCCACACTGATGCCGTGTTCGGGGCACGCGTAATTGAGCGAAAAGGTGAGTTCTTCGCCGCCCACCACATCCACCGCCAGCAGACCGTCCGCAAGGGTGGTTGCGGTTTCGATGGAATCCGCCAAACGCCGACCCAGATCGGGGCGGACAACCAAACGGTCCACCACGATCTCGATCGTGTGTTTTTTGTTCTTTTCCAGTTTGGTCAGTTCAGAAAGTTCCTTTAATTCCCCATCCACACGGGCACGTACATAACCGGATTTGCGTGCGGATTCAAATTCCTTCACGTATTCGCCCTTTTTGCCGCGCGCAATAGGGGCAAGCAGTTGAATGCGCGTGCCCTCGGGCAGGGCGAGCAGACGGTCCACGATCTGATCCACCGTCTGCTGACGGATCTCCCGTCCGCACACGGGACAATGGGGAATACCGATGCGTGCATACAGCAAACGCAGATAATCGTAAATCTCTGTCACCGTGCCCACCGTGGAACGCGGATTTTTGGAGGTGGTCTTTTGGTCGATGGAAATGGCAGGGGAGAGCCCGTCGATGGCATCCACGTCCGGCTTTTCCATCTGCCCCAAAAACATCCGCGCATAGGAGGACAAACTTTCAATGTAGCGGCGCTGTCCTTCGGCATAGATGGTATCGAACGCAAGCGAGGATTTGCCCGAACCCGACAATCCCGTGAACACCACCAGTTTGTCGCGCGGAATGGTGAGATCCACGTCTTTTAAGTTGTGCACCCGCGCACCGCGGATGATGAGTTTATCGTTCATGGCTTATTTCACCTTTTTCAGTTCTTCGATCTTATCGCGCAGTTCGGCGGCACGTTCAAATTCAAGCAACGCCGCGGCGGCACGCATTTCGCGTGTCAACTCGTCGATCAGTTGGCGGCGCTGTGCCGCATTCAGGCGGCGAAACGCCTTGCTTGTGGTTTCGCGTTTCTCCTTGCCGGAGATGTCCAGCACCTCGCGCACATCCTTGATGATGGTGCGCGGCGTGATACCGTGTGCTTCGTTATACGCCTGTTGAATACCGCGCCGTCGCTCGGTTTCGCGCAGGGCGCGTTCCATCGAGGGGGTCACGCTGTCGGCATACATGATCACTTCGCCGCCGGCGTTGCGCGCGGCGCGGCCGATAGTCTGGATCAACGCGGTTTCGGAACGCAAGAAGCCTTCCTTGTCCGCATCCAGTATCGCCACCAGCGACACTTCGGGAATGTCCAACCCTTCACGCAACAGGTTGGTGCCCACCAGCACGTCAAATTCGCCCAAACGCAGGTCACGGATGATCTCCATGCGTTCCATCGTGTCGATGTCGTGGTGCATATACCGCACCTTGATGCCGGCGTTTTCCAAGAAAGCCGACAGATCTTCCGCCATCTTCTTGGTCAGCGTGGTCACAAGGGTGCGCTCTTTTCGCTCAATGCGTCCGCGGATCTCATCCATCAAGTCGTCGATCTGCCCGTCCACAGGGCGCACACTCACCGAAGGATCTAAGAGACCCGTGGGGCGGATCACCTGCTCCGCCAACACGGTGGAGCGTTCGCGTTCAAACTCGCCCGGCGTGGCGGACACAAACACCGCTTGATGCACGTGGGAGTAGAATTCGTCGAAGTTCAACGGGCGGTTGTCAAACGCGCTGGGCAGGCGAAACCCGAATTCCACCAAACTCTCCTTGCGTGCACGGTCGCCGCCGAACATGCCGCGCACCTGCGGCAAGGTGGCATGGGATTCGTCCACAAACAGCACGAAATCGTCGGGAAAATAGTCCAGTAGGGTGTAGGGCGTGGACCCGGCAGGGCGACCCGACAACACGCGCGAATAGTTTTCCACGCCCTTGCAAATGCCGATCTCGCGCAGCATTTCCAAATCGTAACGGGTGCGTTGCAAAATGCGCTCGGCTTCCAGCAACTTGCCCTCGGCGGTGAACTGCGCCACACGCTCGTCCAGTTCGGTTTCAATGTTGTGCAGGGCATCCTCCATTTTGTCGGGAGGTACGATGTAGTGGGAGGCAGGGTAAATGGCCGCATGCGCCAAGGTGCGGATGGTTTCGCCCGTTAAGGGATGCACCTCCGACAAGCGGTCGATCTCATCCCCGAAAAACTCCACGCGAATAACACTGTGTTCCGCTCCCGAGGGGAACAGTTCCACCACATCACCGCGCACACGGAATTTGCCGCGAATGAAGTTGATGTCGTTGCGCTCATACTGCTGTTCCACCAAACGGGCAATCAGGTCGTCCCGTTCCATCGTCATACCGGGGCGCAGCGACAGCACCATCTGCCGATAATCTGCCGGGTCACCGAGCGAGTAGATGCAGGACACACTCGCCACAATGATGACGTCGCGCCGCTCGGACAGCGCCGAGGTGGCGGAGTGGCGCAAGCGGTCGATCTCCTCGTTGATGGCGGAATCCTTTTCAATGTAGGTATCGGTGGAGGGGATATACGCCTCCGGCTGATAGTAGTCGTAATAGGAGACAAAATATTCCACCGCATTTTCGGGGAAGAATTCTTTAAATTCCGAACACAACTGTGCGGCAAGGGTCTTATTGTGAGCGAGAACCAGCGTGGGGCGGTTGACCCGTGCGATGACGTTCGCCATGGTGAACGTCTTACCCGAACCGGTGACACCGAGCAAGGTCTGCTCACGATGCCCTGCGTTGATACTCTGCACCAACTGCTCGATCGCCTCGGGCTGATCGCCTGTCGGGGCATATTTGGACACCAGCTTGAATTGATCCGCCATGGTCTCACCTCACAAAATTATATGTATAAAAATAGTATACCACAAAATATTTTATAAGTAAACAAAAAGCAGATACTTTTCGGGACGATCACATAGGGAGGAATCGGTTTTTTGCCACAATTTGCCCTGCCTCCTTGTTACTAAACCTTGTAAGACATAGAGTATTACGGCGGTTTGTCAACTTTGAGGGCAGAACAAATCGTTTGGCTACAAAACGGCGAAGCCCCTAAAACAAGCGATTTTTTGATGGAAGGAAAGGAAAAACCCCTTGTTTTAGGCGAATGATCCCCAAGCGAGCGCCCCGTTTGCATCTGCTTTTGTGTTTGGCGTTGGGATCAGAAGAACACGCCTTTTGCCTGCTCTTTGATCTCTTTCGAAGCGATAAAGGGAATGCGCGCGGTGTCAAATTTTCTTGCATTTCCTTTGCATGTGTACTATAATTCGAACGGAGGTGAGAGGTACGGCTTCATTGTGGATATGGTTCGTGCTGTTGTACGGGTTGCTGAAAGGCGGCCGCGAAGGCATGAAAAAAGCGGCGCTCAAAAAGAACCGCTCAACCGAGATATTGTTTTGTTACACCCTTATCGGGTTTTTGTTCACCCTGCCGTCTGTCGGGGAAGCGGTGGCGTTGCCGCCCGTTTTCATTCTGTTCGCGTTCATCAAAGCGGCGGTGGTGTGCGCCGC
>JAZNTC010000204.1:0-7514 GCA_045591605.1 Acutalibacteraceae bacterium
TGGCGCCCACCTCGCTGCCGGGTCAGGTCACCCAGACCTCGCCCTATGGTCGTGACGTTGCCACGCAGGGTTACCCCGTGAAGGTGTGCGAGATGCTCTCGCAACTGGACGGCGCGACCTATCTTGAACGTGTCACCGTGACCGACGTGAAGCAGGTGCGCAACGCGAAACGCGCCATCAAAAAGGCGTTCCAAAATCAACTGGACGGCAAGGGTTTCTCGCTGGTCGAGGTGCTCTCCACCTGCCCGAGCAACTGGGGCAAAACGCCGGTGCAGTCGATTGAATGGTTGAAGGAAAACATGATTCCGTACTATCCGCTGGGTGTGTATAAAGACAAGGGAGGCGAGGAATAATGAGCAGCACGAACCGTATCCTCATCGCCGGTTTCGGCGGTCAAGGCCTCTTGTTTGCAGGTAAATTCCTTGCGTATAAAGGGCTCACCGAAGGTCGTCAGGTCAGCTGGCTGCCCTCCTACGGCCCCGAAATGCGCGGCGGCACTTGCAATTGCAGTGTTATTTTAAGCGACGAGCCGGTCGGCTCGCCCATCATTGAAAATCCCGACATCCTGATGGTGATGAACCGTCCTTCGCTGGACAAGTTCGAATCCACCGTGGAAAACGACGGTGCTATCTTCGTGGATTCCACGCTGATCGACCGCAAGGTGGAACGCGACGACGTGAAGGCATACTACATCCCTGCCACGCAAATGGCATCGGATGCCGGTTTCCCGACTCTTGCGAACATGATTCTTGTCGGCAAGATCATCCGTGAAACGGGTGCGGTCGGCTATGAGGATCTGATGGCAGGCCTGAAAAAATGTGTATCTGCCCGTCACCAGGATTTGATGGATGCCAACTTCAAAGCGATCGACATGGGGTATCGCTACGAGGGCTGAATAGGTTAAAAAATCCCCGTGCAAACACTTGCACGGGGATCTTTTGTTAGCAAAGGTAGGGGACAACATGAAGATTATTGATGCCCATTGTCATATTTATCCCGATAAGATTGCCGAAAAAGCGGCGGCGGCTACCGGTCGGTTTTACAACATTGAAATGGATCTCGACGGCAAAGTCAGCACCCTGCTTCGTGAAGGGGCGGCGGCAGGGATCGACCATTTCATCGTGCAATCGGTGGCAACCACCCCGGCGCAGGTGGCTTCCATCAACCGCTTTATTGCGGAAGAGGTGGCAAACAGCAACGGTACGATGACAGGGCTCGGCACGTTACATCCCGACAGCACGGACATCAAAGGCGATGTGGAACATCTGTTGGAACTGGGGTTGCGCGGTGTGAAACTGCATCCCGACATCCAAGGCTTCAAACTGGACGATTACCGTTGTCTGAAAATCTATGAGCTGTGCGAAGGACGTCTGCCGCTTTTGTTACACACGGGGGATCACCGCTACGATTATTCCAACCCCAACCGCCTGAAACCGATTTTGGAAACCTATACGGGGCTCACCGTGATCGGCGCGCATTTCGGCGGCTGGTCGATGTGGGAACGTGCGGCGGAGCAGTTGCATCACTACGACAATCTCTACGTGGACTGCTCCTCCTCGCTGTATGCCATCTCGCCCGAAACGGGGCGACGCTTGGTGCGTTGCTACGGTGCGCATCGCGTGTTGTTTGGCACGGATTACCCGATGTGGTCACCCACCGAGGAACTGGAACGGTTTTATGCCATGGGGCTTTCGGCGGCGGAAAACGAGCAGATCCTCTGCCAAAACGCCGCCCATCTCTTTTCTATCGAGGTATAATTTATTACAAAGGAGTATCGCAAGATGCTCCTTTTTTGTCAAAAACCGTTGACAAATGTCAAATAGTACGGTACACTGATAAAGGTCAAAAAAACATCTTTCTGAACGGCATAATTCCGAAGGGCGAGATGGCATATTCCAACACACGATCTCGCCCCAAGGCGGGTCTTTTTTTATGCCGTGAGGAAAAAAGAGGAGGAACATGTCCATGAAACTTATCTACGGAGTCAAAGACAAACCCAAGGCACTGCAAGTGCTGCTGTTCGCCTTCCAGCAGATGCTGGCGATCTTGGCGGCGACCATTGCGGTGCCGGCCATCGTCGGTAACGGCATGAGCCAATCCGCAGCGTTGTTCGGCGCCGGTGTCGGCACGCTGGTGTATCAACTGTTCACCCGTTTCCGCAGCCCGGTGTTCCTGGGTTCGTCCTTCGCCTTCATCGGCTCAATGTTTGCGGCGTTTGCCGGTGCGGCAACGATGGAACTTGGTTACGTCGGTCTCATCATCGGTGCGGCATTTGCCGGCTTGGTGTACGTCATCATCGCCGTTGTGGTCAAATTTGTCGGTGTGCAGTGGATCAACAAATTGATGCCTGCTTCGGTCATCGGCCCCACTGTGGCAATCATCGGTCTGTCGCTCGCGGGTAATGCGGTGAAAGATGCGGTCGGTGCTTCGGATGCATTGCAATGGGTGCAGTACGATACCGCGTTCAGCGCTTACGTTATGAATCCCAAGGGCTGGATCGCCTTCTTGTGCGCCATGGTCACGCTGGCCACGGTCGTGGTCTGCTCGGTCTATGGCAAGAAGATGCTGAAACTCATCCCCTTCATCATGGGTATCCTCGCAGGGTATCTTGTGGCAACCGTCTTCACGGTTTGCGGCATCCTCACGGGCAATGAAACGCTCCAAATCATCAACTTCGGTCTATTCAACGATATGCAGTGGTTGCCCGACTTCGCCTTCGTCAAGGCGTTCGGCGCGTTCGGTAAAATCGATCTGTCCTACGTCCTGACGGTTGCCGTGGCATACATCCCGGTGGCGTTCGTGGTGTTTGCGGAACACATTGCCGATCACAAGAACCTCTCCACCATCATTGAAAGCGATCTGCTGGAAGAGCCCGGCTTGCACCGCACCTTGCTCGGTGACGGCGTCGGTTCTATCGTGGGTGCGATTTTTGGTGGTTGTTTTAATATTATTTATGGCGAATCGGTCGGTTGCGTGGCGATCACCGGTAACGCGTCGGTCGTCACCATCACCGTAACGGCTGTAATGGCGATCGTATCGGCGTTCGTGGCACCGTTCGTCACCTTCCTTGCCACCATTCCCTCCTGTGTGATGGGCGGCGTGTGCATGACGCTGTATGGCTTCATCGCGGTGTCCGGTCTCAAAATGGTGCAAAAGGTGAATCTCGAGGAAAACCGCAACTTGTTCGTGGTGTCGGTCATTCTCATCAGCGGTATCGGCAGCATGGCACTGCGCATCGGTAAGGTGACCTTGACCTCCATTGCGGTGGCGCTGATCCTCGGTATCCTGACCAACTTGTTGCTCTCTCGCAAGACCAATGCGGATGGGGTGAGCAATTAAACCCGAACCCTAAGGAATAATTTTTCTGAAAAATCTGCAAAAAAGTCTTGACAACGCACGCGAAAGCGAGTATAATTTTTCACATATTTCAAACGCAATGAAGGAATTATGCCGCGCAGAGCGTGTGTACAGAGAGTCGGCGGTTGGTGCGAGCCGACGACACACTGAGTGGCAGTCTCATTCCGGAGCGGAGCTTTCGAACACCTTTTGGTCGGTAGAAGGCTACGGTTGGTCCCGTTACCATGACCTGGGAACTGTTGGGTTCTGATGAGTGGTTGTCGCAAGACAGCAAGCAGGGTGGTACCGCGATTTATATCAGTTAAATCGTCCCTGAAGCCGAAAGGCTTCGGGGACTTTTTTTATTCGGAAAGGTTGGTATACAGTATGAGCCAAAAAATCAAAACGTTGTTTGTGACCGATGTGACGTTGCAGGAATATGCGGCGCGCCGCGAAAGCGCGCTCAGTTTCCGTGAAAGCCTGGAATTGGCAAAGGGCTTGGAACGACTGCAGGTGGATGCGATTGCCCTGCCGTCGCTTTGCAACGTAAAGGCGGACACTTTGCTTGTGCGCACCATCGCGAACGCGGTGCGTCGGCCCGTACTGTCGTTGCCTGTGGGATACACAGAGGAATCGCTTGCCGCGGCGTGGAATGCGCTGTCGGGTGCGGCGCATCCGCAACTGTGTGTCAGTCTGCCGGTGTCCACCGTGCAGATGGAATATATTTGTCACATGAAAGCGCCGAAACTGCTGGAAACGGTGAAAACGCTTGTGGCGGCGGCGCGTGCGCTCTGCCCGAACGTGATGTTCATGGCAGAGGATGCCACGCGCGGTGACCTGCCGTTTGTGCAGTCGGTGATTACCACCGCCATTGAAGCAGGGGCAACGTCGATTGGCGTGCGCGACAGCGTGGGCGCCATGTTGCCGGACGAATTTGCCGTGTGGGTGGAAGGTTTGGTTAATGCCGTGCCGGCATTGAAAGAGATGCCCTTCACCGTGCAGTGCGCGGACGATTTGGCGCTCGCCGCCGCCTCCACGCTGGCCGCCATCAAAGCAGGTGCCGGCGGCACCGCCGTGGTGGCGGAAGGTGTGTCGGCTCCGTCCATGAAATCCCTTGCACGCATCGCGGCGGATAAGGGCACGGCGTGCGGTTTCACCACCACTCTCAGCGTGACGGAACTGCAACGCAGTTTGGCACAGCTCGGTCGCATTTTGGGCAACCGCAGTGCGGCGGTTGCCTCGACAGAGTTTACCGCGCAGGAGGAAAACACCCTCACCCTCACCGCACAGGCGGACGTGACGGCGGTGTCGGCGGCGGTGCGTGCGCTCGGCTATGAACTCACCCCCGAGGACGAAGCAAACGTGTATGAGGAATTTCAGCGCGTGGCACAGAAAAAGACGGTGGGTGCTCGTGAACTGGAAGCCATTGTGGCAACAGCGGCGATGCAAGTGCCGCCGACCTATAAACTGGTCAGCTTTGTGATCAACAGCGGCAACCAGATTTCCGCCACCGCCCACATTAAGTTTGAAAAGGATGGGCGCATCATTGAAGGCGTGAGCCTCGGCGACGGTCCGATCGATGCCGCCTTCTTGGCGATCGAGCGCATTGTGGGTCGCCACTATGAACTGGACGATTTCCAGATTCAATCCATCACGCAAGGGCGCGAAGCGGTCGGCTCGGCGCTGGTGAAACTGCGTGAAGGCGGTCAGTTGTACTCGGGTAACGGTATCTCCACCGACATCATCGGTGCCAGTATCCGTGCCTATGTGAACGCGCTGAACAAGATTGCCTACGAGGAATAAGGAGGAATAGACGATGAAACTGTCGTTTTCCACGCGCGGTTGGAAAGGGTATACCTTTTCGGAATTCTGCGATGCGGCGAAAGATATGGGTTTTTCGGGTCTGGAACTGCATAATTTGCGCGACGAAGCGTTCCGTGGGGAAGGCAACGTGTGCGACCCTGTAATGGCAAACATCTTTACACGCCGTCTGTCGGATATGGGGCTCTCCATTCCGTGTGTCGATTCGGTGTGCAACATTGCGGATGCCGCGTTACTGGAACAAAACATCACCGAAATCAACGAGTGTGTGCGTGTGGCACATAATTTGAATATTCCGTATGTGCGCGTGCGTGCACTGACCCCCGAAGGCGATGGGGCAGAGGAAGAAAACACCGTGTTCAACTGTCTGTCGGCGGTGATCGGTGGCGCGGAAAAGCAGAATGTGTGCCTGTTGATCGAAACGGTGGGGCTGTATGCCGATACCGCCCGTTTGGCAGAAATGCTCTCGCGCTTTGCCAGCGATTCGCTGGGTGCGCTGTGGGATATGCACCATCCGTACCGCGTGTGCGGCGAAGCACCGTGGACCACGGTGAAGAACTTGGGCGCGTTTATTCGCCAGGTGCACTTGAAGGATTCGGAAGAGCAAAACGGTGAAGTGCGCTATTGCCTGATCGGCGAAGGCACGTTGCCGGTGGAAGAGATGATGAGTGCCCTTTATTCCATCAACTACAACGGGTTTGTGTCGTTGGAATGGGATCCCGATTGGGATGAGATCCACGATATGGAGATCATTTTCCTGCATTTTGTGAACTATATGAGCCGTTTCGGCAGTTCTGCCCGTAAACCGAAACCCCTTTACAGCAACCGCGCAGGCACGGGTAAGTTCGTGTGGAAAAAAGATACGCTGATCGATTGCACCTTCTCGGAGGTGCTGGACCGTCAGGTGGAGGAATTTCCCGATCAACTGGCATTTAAGTACACCACGTTGGATTACACACGCACCTATTCCGAATTTCGTGACGACGTGGACACCTTTGCCCGTTCGCTCATTTCGATGGGTGTCAAGGCAGGCACCCACGTGGCGGTGTGGGCGACCAACGTGCCGCAATGGTACATCGCGTTTTGGGCAACCACCAAGATCGGTGCGGTGCTGGTCACGATGAACACGGCATACAAAGTGCACGAAGCGGAATATCTGCTTCGCCAGTCGGATACTCACACGCTGATCATGATCGAATCGGCGCTGGATTCCAACTATGCCGCCATCATGAAGGAACTGTGCCCCGAACTGGAGACTCAGCGCCCGGGCGAGCCGCTTCACGCACGCCGTCTGCCCTTCTTGCGCAACATCATCACGGTGGGCTACCGTCAACCCGGCTGTCTCACGTGGGAAGAGGCGATCGCCCGTGCGGATTCCGTCCCGGTGGAGGAAGTGTATCGTATGGCGGCGGCGGTGGATAGCCACGACGTCTGCAACATGCAGTACACCTCGGGCACCACGGGCTTCCCGAAAGGCGTTATGCTCACCCACTACAACGTGGTGAACAACGGCAAATACATCGGCGACACGATGGATCTTTCCACCGCCGACCGTATGATGATCCAGGTGCCGATGTTCCATTGCTTCGGTATGGTGCTGTCCATGACGTCCTCCATGACCCACGGTGCCACGCTGTTGCCGTTGCCGTATTTCTCGGCAAAATCGTCGCTGGCGTGTGTGCATCAGGAGCGCATCACCTGCTTCAACGGTGTGCCCACCATGTTTATTGCGATGTTGCGCCACGAGGATTTCGATAAGACCGATTTCTCCTATATCCGCACCGGTATCATGGCCGGTTCCAACTGCCCGCCGTCGCTGATGCGTGAAGCGGCCGAAAAGATGGGTATGACCGAGATCACCAGTGTGTACGGTCAGACCGAAGCCTCACCCGGTTGCACGATGGGACGCTTCGAAGCCGGTTTGGATGCGCGTGTGGAAACGGTCGGCAGTGCGTTCCCCGAAGTGGAATGCAAGATCATCGATCCCGACACGGGTGAGGAACTGCCCATCGGTCAAAACGGCGAGTTCGTGGCACGCGGCTACAACGTGATGAAAGGCTATTACAAAATGCCCAAGGAAACCGCCGAAGCCATTGATGCGGACGGTTGGTTGCACACGGGCGACCTTGCCTGCAAGGATGAAAACGGCAACTACCGCATCACGGGTCGTGTGAAGGATATGATCATCCGCGGCGGTGAGAACATCTATCCGCGTGAGATCGAAGAATTCCTTTACACCAACCCGAAGGTGAAGGACGTGCAGGTCATCGGTGTGCCGGACGAACAGTACGGCGAAGAGATCATGGCCAGCATCATTCTACAGGAGGGCGCCGAGGCGACCGAGCAGGAGATCAAGG
>JAZNTC010000205.1:0-4201 GCA_045591605.1 Acutalibacteraceae bacterium
GGACGAAGATTTTAAGAAGCACGGATTTCTCGGTCAACCAAGGCGAAAACGGAGCCAATACTTCCGTATTGGCGAGTATTTTAACGCAGGGTGAGCGAAAATCCGCCTTCTTAAAACAGGTTCGGATCGCTCGTGTCACCTTAAGCGTATGCATCCGCAAACGGGATAGAAGTCATCTTCTATCCCGTTTGTTCATTTCGAAAAAAGGAGGTGGCGGTATGGGCTTGTTTCGTCCCACAGTTCGCCGTCGGCGTATCACCGACATCACGGTGGACGAATTGCATGCGTGGCAGGTCAAAGGCATTCTGTTGGATGTGGATAACACCCTCACCACCCATTACTGCCCCGATCTGTCCGAGGAAGTGTCCACGTGGCTCAAAACGGTAGCCGAGGCAGGCATCGCCCTCACGGTGGTGTCCAATGCCAAGCGGTACCGTGTGGAGCCGTTTGCCGCCAAGATCGGGCTGTCGTGCGTGTGGCTTGCCGCCAAACCCTTGCCGTTCGGCTTTTGGCGCGGCGTGCGCACGCTGGGGGTTGCGCGTCGGCAATGCCTCGCCATTGGGGACCAGACCTTCACCGACACGCTCGGTGCCAAATTGGCAGGGGTGCGTGTGGTGCAACTGGAACCTATTAAATTAGAAGAAGATAAACCGTTTATGATGTTTAAACGGCGCATAGAAGCCTATATTCTGAAAAGGGAGGGACGTCGATGACACCGCGTTTCGGTCCTGCCGGCAACGGAGACGATTTTGTTGCCGCCGGGTTAAAGCATACCTATGAAGCACCCGCGTGGTTGCGCACGCTTGGCCTTTCGGCATACGAATACCAGTGTGGGCGCGGTGTGCGGTTGAACGAGGACACCGCGGCGGCAATCGCGCTCGCGGCGGCACAGCACGATATTGCCGTGTCGGTGCACGCCCCGTATTTTATTTCGCTTGCCTCGGCAGAAGAGGAAAAACGGGATAACAGTTTGAAATACATTCTGGACAGCGCCGCCGCCGTGACGATGCTCGGCGGTGACCGCATTGTGGTGCATCCGGGCGGTCTTGGTGGGCGCACCCGCGCCGAAGCCACCGCCCTGGCGGTACAAACGCTCACCCGTGCACAACGCGTGCTGGATGAACGGGGGCTTTCGGCGGTGCACATCTGCCCTGAAACCATGGGCAAAATTAACCAACTGGGCGATCTCGAAGAAGTGCTTACCTTCTGTGAGGTGGATGAACGCTTTTTACCCTGCGTGGATTTTGGGCATTTGAACTGTCGTGTGCAAGGGGCACTCAATTCCCCCGAAGCCATCGCTGCTGTGCTGGACATGGTGGAAAACCGCTTAGGAAGCGAGCGGATGCGCCGCATGCACATCCACTTCTCCCGTATCGAATACACGGTGGGGGGCGAAAAACGCCACCTCACCTTTGAAGAAACGGTGTTTGGTCCCGAACCTGCGCATTTGGCAGAAGCGTTGGTGGCGCGTGACGCCGCTCCCGTGGTGATTTGTGAATCCGCAGGCACCCAAGCACGTGATGCCGCCACTTTGTGCCGTTTGTGGCAAGAGAACAAAGGAGTTTTGTGATATGACGTGGGAATGGCAACAACTGGCGACCCGATTGGGTGAAGGGGAAGGTGCGCTCATCACCGCCGTCCCCGACCAACGCCTGCTCACGCATTTTGCCGTGGAGGATGCCACCGTGCTGGTGGCGCGCGATGCGGCGGTGCTGGTGACCGATTCGCGGTATATCGAAGCCGCCACACGAGACGTGACCATGATGGAGGTGTTGTGCCCTCGCCGCTTTTATGACGGTGTGCGCGATTGGCTTGCCGCCCATGGGGTGTCACGTTTGCAGGTGCAAACACGGCAGATGAGCCTTTCCTCCTTTGCCGCGTGGCAAAAAGCGTTGCCCTCTGTCACGTTGGATGACAGCGGCGCGCTGGACGGGCATCTCGCGGCATTGCGCAGTGTGAAAAGCCCCGAACAGATCGACGCGATCCGTCGGGCGCAAGCGCTCACCGACGATGGGTTTGCCTATATTCTCACGCGCATCCAAGTCGGGCGCACCGAGCGCGAGATCGCGCTGGATCTGGAATTTTACATGCGCCGCCAAGGGGCGGACGGCATGGCATTCGATTGCATTGTGGTGGCAGGCGAAAACGGCTCTCTGCCGCACGGTGTACCGGGCGATCGTGCCCTCTGCCGCGGTGATCTCGTCACCATGGATTTTGGCGCCAAGCTTGACGGCTGGCATTCGGATATGACCCGCACCGTGGCGGTGGGGGAGGTGGCGGATTGGCAGCGTGAGATCTACGATACGGTGTTGAAGGCACAGGAGACCTGCCTCTGCTCACTCAAAGCAGGAATGACCTGCGCCGCCGGCGATGCGTTGGCACGCGATGTGATCAAAGCGGCCGGTTACGGCGACTGTTTCGGGCACAGCACGGGGCACGGTGTGGGGTTGCAGATCCACGAAGCCCCCTCGCTTTCGCCCGGCGGCGGCGAGCGGTTGTTGCAGGCAGGCGAAGTGGTCACGGTCGAACCGGGCATCTATTTGCCGGGTCGCGGCGGTGTGCGCATCGAAGATATGGCGGTCATCACCGCCGAGGGGATCGAAAATCTCACCAAATCCCCGAAAAATTTGATTATTTTATAATTTTCCGCGGAAAATTGCCACATTTTACTTGCAATTCGTGCGCATATCGGTTACAATAAAGTGTACGAATATGATAACACATATGGAGGTTTAGTGTCATGATTTCTGCAGGTGATTTTCGTAACGGCGTTACCTTCGAAATGGACGGTAACGTGTATCAGATCATTGAATTTCAGCACGTGAAGCCGGGTAAGGGCGCTGCGTTCGTGCGCACCAAGGTGCGTAACGTCATCGCCGGTTCGGTGGTTGAAAAGACGTTCAGCCCCACCGATAAATTCCCGACCGCGTATGTTGAGCGTAAGGAAATGGAATATTCTTACAGCGACGGCGATCTCTACTACTTCATGGATCCCGAAAGCTTCGAACTCGTGCCGATCGGCGCGGACGTGCTGTCCGACAGCTTCAAGTTCGTGAAGGAAAACATGGTGTGCCGCGTGATGTCCTATAAAGGCAAGGTGTTTGGTGTGGAAGCGCCGAACTTCGTGGAATTGCAGGTCACCCAGACCGATCCCGGATTCAAGGGTGACACCGCCACCAACGCCACCAAACCCGCCACGCTGGAAACCGGCGCGGAGATCCGTGTGCCCCTGTTCATTGACGAGGGCGAAATGATCCGCGTGGATACCCGTACCGGCGAGTACATGGAGCGCGCATAAGGTTAAACGATTCTACGCCACAATAAAGGAGGAACTGTTATGGCTACGATTACGGAAAAGGTTGCTTATCTCAAAGGTTTGGTCGAAGGCATGGACATCGATCAGGCGACGAAAGAGGGCAAAGTCCTCACGGCAGTGATGGATGTGTTGAGCGATCTCGCCACCACGTTGGAGGATCTCGAAGATTACACCGCGGAACTGACCGAGCAGGTGGATGCGATCGACGAAGATCTCGATCTGTTGGAATCCGATTACTATGAGGATTGGGAAGAGGACGACGACTACTGCGACGGTTGCTGCGAGGACTGCGACGAAGATTGCGGCGACGAGTTCTATGATGTGACCTGCCCCAGCTGTGACACGATCTTCTGTGTGGATGAAGAAACGCTGTTGGAAGGCGGCATCGATTGCCCGAACTGCGGCGAAACCCTGGAATTCGAAATCGAAGAAGACGACGAGATCGAAGACGAGGAATAAGACGTAACCAAAAAGACACGCTAGAAATTTCTCGCGTGTCTTTTTTCTATATCCGCATTTGTAGGGTGTGGCGCTCGCCGACGCACCGTTTTCGAAAGCAGAGACAAATTAAAACCACCCACCATAGAGGAGTTGCGGATGGGGATTGACTAAAAAAGGCTTCCCCCTGGGGGGAAGCTGTCACCGAAGGTGACTGATGAGGGGACATTCGCCTACGGCTAAGTCCGTGTAACGTTTTTCTTGGCAGGTTAAACACCTGCCATTTCACCTGCGGTGAAACCAAAAAAGTTACGTGCGAGTGCTATCGCAACAAAATCCGTTCACCTCATCCGTCGGCTACGCCGACACCTTCCCCTCAAGGGGAAGGCTTGGGTATCTCATCAATTTCCACAAAGTAAACAAAGAGGATGATGTATCGTCGACGAT